>JACRGX010000089.1 GCA_016212185.1 Nitrospirota bacterium | reverse complement strand
CCGCTCGTGGGGGCTTGTCTATATAGAACATCAGGCCCGAATATGACACTCCGCAACTGTAGCGGCTCTGGCAGAGTCGTTTGGTCGCGGTGCAATGACGAATCACTGGGTTGATGTTAAAAACGCCGATGTAATTCTTGTTATGGGCGCAAACCCCGCTGAAAATCATCCCATCTCCATGAAATGGGTCCTTAAGGCAAGGGAAAACGGCGCAAAACTTATTGTTGTGGACCCGCGCTTTACAAGGACTGCCGCAAAGGCGGATATTTATGCTCCAATGCGTTCCGGCACGGATATAGCATTCCTCGGCGGCATGATAAAATATATTCTTGACAACAATCTTTATTTCAATGACTACGTTGTCAACTACACAAATGCCGCTTTCCTTGTAAACCCTGACTTCAAAGGTCCTGGCGAGCTGAACGGACTGTTTTCAGGATATGATGAAAAGGGAAGGAAGTATGACAAAAAGACGTGGTCGTATCAGATGGATGAAAATGGGATAGTCAAAAAAGACCCCTCGCTGAAAGACCCGAATTGCGTTTTCAGACTGCTTAAAAAACATTACTCCCGCTACACAGTTGATAAGGTTTCAAGCATTACAGGCACGCCCAAGGAAAAACTTGTTGAGGTTTATAAAACCTATGCCTCCACAGGAAAGTTCAACAGGGTTGGGACAGAACTTTATGCAATGGGCTGGACCCAGCATACGGTCGGGACGCAGAATATCAAGGCAATGACTATTGTTCAATTACTGCTTGGAAATATCGGGATGGCGGGCGGGGGCATAAACGCCTTGCGCGGTGAATCCAATGTGCAGGGCTCAACAGACCACGGGCTTCTTTTCAATGTATTGACAGGTTATCTGCCGACGCCCTCTGCTGTGCTTGCTGACCTTAAGGCATATATTGACAAACACACTCCGAAGACAAAAGACCCTAAGAGCGTCAACTGGTGGGGCAACAGGGGCAAATATATTACGAGCTATCTGAAAGCCATCTACGGCGATAAGGCCGTAAAGGACAATGACTTCGGCTATGCGTGGCTTCCAAAGCTTGACGAAGGCATGAATGCGTCGTGGCTTGTGCTTTTTGACCAGATGTTTAAGGGAAAATTTGAGGGCTTTTTTGCATGGGGGCAGAATCCTGCCTGTTCCGGCGCAAACGCAGGAAAGGTCAGGAAGGCATTGACAAAGCTGAAGTGGATGGTCAATGTGAATTTGTTTGATAATGAGACAGGCTCTTTCTGGAAGGGGCCTGACATGAATCCCGGGGACATACAGACAGAGGTGTTTCAGCTTCCGGCATGCTCTTCTGTTGAAAAAGAAGGCAGTATCACAAACTCAGGCAGGCTTGCGCAGTGGAGGACAAAGGCCATTGAACCAATCGGTCAGTCAAGGCCTGACAGTGAAATCATCAATGAGCTTCAGCGCAGGGTAAAAAGGCTTTATCAAAAAGGCGGGAAGTTCCCTGAGCCCGTAGTGAATCTTACATGGAATTACGGCGCAGGGGGCAGGGTTGACATTCACAGAGTTGCAAAGGAGATTAACGGGTATTATCTTGAGGATGTCTATGATAAAAAACCCACGCCGCCGAAACTCTTAGGCAAAAAAGGCTATTTGTGCGCAACATTCGTCCACCTTCAGGCAGACGGCACAACATCCTGCGGCAATTGGATATACAGCCAGAGCTATACGCAGAAAGAAGGCAAGATTATCAATATGATGGCAAGGAGGGGCAAGGCTGACCCCACGGGGCTTGGTTTATATTCTGAATGGGCGTGGTGCTGGCCTGTCAACAGGAGGATAATTTATAACCGCGCCTCTGTTAATTTGCAGGGCAAGCCGTGGGATCCCAAACGCGCAGTCATAAAATGGAATGCAACAAAGGAAGACCCCAATACTAAAAAGCCCGGGGTCTGGGAGGGCGATGTGCCTGACGGGCCTGCGCCTCCTATGGCAGATGAAAAGGCAGGGAAATATCCGTTTATCATGAGAGCTGACGGCATGGGCGCAATATACGGCCCCGGACTTGCAGAGGGTCCTTTCCCCGAACATTACGAGGCACTTGAATGTCCTTTGCAGGAAAATGTCATGTCCGGGCAGAGGATTAATCCGACGATAAAATTGTTCTACGCAGTGGCAGGACCGCATTTTAAGGCTAAAGAAGGGGGCGGGCCTGAAGAAGACATCTTCTTCAGCTGTGATACCCGCTACCCATATGTTGCAACGACTTACCGCGTGTCAGAACACTGGCAGACAGGCGTTCTTACAAGGCATGAGCCTTGGCAGATGGAGATGATGCCCCAGCAGTTTATAGAGCTCAGTGAAGAGCTTGCGCAGGAAAAAGGGATAAAACCGGGGGACTAGGTGATTGTCAAATCCGGCCCCGGAGAGGTGTGGGCGATGGCAATAGTAACAAAAAGATTTAAACCCTTCAAAGTTGCGGGAAGTACGGTTCATCAGGTGGGTCTTCCATGGTGTTTTGGATGGCAATACCCTGAAGATGGGAGCGGAGGGGACAGCGCCAATCTCCTCACGCCGACAATCGGCGATGCAAATACAATGATTCCCGAAACAAAGGCCTTTATGGTTAATGTAGAAAAGGCACAGGGATAAGGAGGGGATAAAATGGAAGCAAGTTTTCTGATAGATACGACAAAATGCATAGGGTGCAGGGGATGCCAGACAGCCTGTAAGCAGTGGAACCAGAATCAGGCGGATAAGACTAAAATAAGTCCCAAATTCACAAACCCGGTCAAACTGAATGCAAAAACCTATACCAACATTGATTTCTTTGAATCAGAGAAGGACGGCAGTCTGTCCTGGAATTTTGCCAGAAATGGATGTTTCCATTGCAAAAAGCCTTCCTGCGTATCTGCCTGTCCGGTAGCCGCATTGATTAAAACAAAAGAGGGTCCTGTCATATATCGCGCGGAACGATGCATCGGCTGTCGTTACTGTATGCTCGCCTGTCCGTTCAATATACCAAAATTTGAATGGGAGAATATATCTCCCAGGATACAGAAGTGCACATTCTGTCACGAGCGGATATTGGATAATAAAATCCCAGCCTGCGCAAAGACATGCCCTTCGGGAACAATTCATTTTGGGGACAGTATTGAAAATAATCTGAAAGAAGCAAGGCGAAGGCTGAGCGAAAATCCCGGGAGATACTTCAATCACATTTACGGTGAAAAAGAGGCGGGAGGCACATCCGTGCTTCTGCTTTCCGCGCTGCCTCTGGACCAGATAGGGTTTCAGAAAGTCGGCGATGCGGCTCTTCCCGACCTGACCTGGAAATACATCTCCGGCATCCCTGCCATTATAGGTGTAGTCCTGGCTGCCGGCATAGGAAGCTGGATTATCACACGCAGGAACAAAAATATGCATGAGGAGGATAAATCAAATGACGCCGGCACAAGATAAAATAAAGCTTTTTACCCCTGTCACACTCGGGCTGCTTATTGTAATAATTGCGGGCGCTTTAGTTGTATATAAAAAATTAACGCTGGGCGCAATAGCAACTAATCTGCAAGATGACTTCCCCTGGGGTCTCTGGATAGGGTTTAATGTCCTGGGAGGCGTTGCAATGGCAGCAGGAGGTTTTGTTATAGCAAGCGCTGTATACCTCCTTAACATGAAAAAATACAAACCTATTGCAAGACCTGCTATACTCACCGCATTCATCGGGTATCTGCTTGCGGCATTCACCATATTCCTGGATATAGGACATCCGATGAGAATCTGGCATCCAATGGTTATGTGGCAGGTTCACTCTGTAATGTTCATAGTCGCAATCCATGTTATCCTCTACACTACTGTGCTGGGGCTTGAGTCCAGTCCGATGCTGCTGGAAAAGCTGAAACTTGGAGGGCTAAAGAAAATTATTGAAAAGCTCATGGTCCCCATTGCTCTTTTTGGAACGCTCCTTTCAGTGCTCCATCAGTCTTCTCTCGGGGCCGTGTATCTGATAGTTCCGGACAAACTGCATAGTCTGTGGTACAGCCAGACCCTGCCTTTTAGTTTCCTCGTATCATCTGTTATGATGGGCCTCTGCATGGTAAGTTTCGTGTCAATACTCAGTGCTAAATTTTTCAAACACCCTGTAAATATGGACATTTTTTCAGGCTTAGCCCGCGGGTCCATCATTGCAATAGCGTTCTATCTTATTTTAAAAATCTTTTTGCTTTTGACAGGCCCTGGGGTCGCCGCGGCCTTTACCGGCACTATGGAATCAAAGATGTATCTGCTTGAGATGTCCGTCGGACTTGTAATACCGCTTATTTTACTGCTTCTGCCCGGCGTCAGGAACAGCCTTGGGGGAATCTTTCTTGTTGATATACTGGTAATCATCGGAGTAATAATTAACCGTATGAACATATCAGTATTTGGACTGTTGAGGCACGCAGGTGGAATGGGAGTAAAATATTTCCCGGCCGGGAACGAGATTATGGTCACCTTGTTCCTTGTTGCATTCGGAGCCTTCTTATTCAAATTAGCAGTAAAATATTTTAATGTTCTGTCTTACGAAGAGGGATAACAACAGCACATTAGATTCCCTGCGGTCTTGCCGCAGGGAATCTAAATTTATTGCCGTAGTTTTTATTTTTTTAATTATCATACCGTTATCCTACGCCGAAGAAAAGCGCTACTCTGTCCCCCTTGAAGACTCGCCGGTTTATGGTCCGCCGGATGCGCCTGTCACCATGATTGAATTTCTTGATTTCCAGTGACCGCACTGCACGGGGGTCGGTCCGACCGTCAAAAAACTGCTGAATAACTACAATGGCAAGATACGTCTTGTGATAAAGCACTACCCCTACAAATACCGCGACTACTCGCACATTGCCGCAGAGGCGTCGCTTGCCGCAAGGGATCAGGGAAAATTCTGGGAGATGCACGATTTACTGCTTAAAAAATCCCCCCGGCTTGACAGGAACAGTCTTATAAAATATGCACAGGAGTTGGGGCTGGATGTAAATAAATTTACGGAATCCCTTGATGCCATGAAACATCTAAAAATCATAGAGCGCGATAAGAAACTTGCCTTTGATCTGGATTTGTATAACACCCCGACTTTTTTTATCAACGGCAGAAAGGCAGTCGGCAACAGGCCCTATGAATATTTTAAAGCGATTATAGAGGAGGAGTTGAGGAATGTTAAGGAATAAAAAGAATTTATGGATTCCTGCCTTCGCAGGAATGACAATGCTGGCATTGCTTTTGCCGCCGGTATTTGCCGGACAGCTTGAGCCTTTTAAAGAAGTTCCGATTCCCGCGCACAACCCGCAGACGCCTGAGAAGATTGAGCTTGGCAAAAAGCTGTTTTTTGACAGGCGGCTTTCAGGCGACGGCACGATGAGCTGTGCAACCTGCCATGACCCTGAGCAGGCATTTACAGATGGGCTGGATATTGCGCTTAGTTATCCGACTACAAAGAACTGGAGGAATTCTCCCACGCTTATAAATGTCGCATTTCAGAAATATCTTTTCCATGACGGAAGGACAGGGACGCTTGAGGAGCAGGCGCTTTTCCCCATGATGTCTGCATTTGAGATGAACCAGAATCTTGATTTTCTTGAAGAAGAAATACGTCAGGTGCCTGAATACGCAGAGGCGTTCAATAAAATTTTTAACGGAGAGCCTACGAAGGAAAGGATTGGCATGGTGATTGCATCTTTTGAAAGGACGCTGATCTCCGGAAATTCGCTGCTGGACCGGTATTTAAACGGCGACAAAAAGGCATTGACGGAAAATGCCCAAAAAGGTCTTAAAATATTTACCGGCAAGGGAAAGTGCGCTGACTGTCATTTCGGCGTGAATTTAGCAGATGACAAATTTTATGCCCTTAGCGTACCTGAGAATCCTGCGCTTCTGAATGACCCGCGCGTTATTTCAACAATGAGGTTTGTCGCAAAAGTTTATAAATTTAAGGAATACAGGACGCTTAACGAAGACCCGGGGAAATTTTTAATCACAAGAAACATGCTTCACTGGAAAGAGTTTAAGACGCCTGTGCTGAGGGAAATTTCAAAGACAGCGCCCTACATGCATAACGGTGTGTTCAATACGCTTGATGAGGTTATTGAATTTTTTAATCAGGGCGGAGGAAAGGGCAACACCGTGCTTAAACCGCTTGAATTAAGCGCGGATGAAAAAAAATATCTAAAGACATTTCTGGTTGAGGCGCTGACAGGCGATGAGATTATTATGAAATACCCGGAACTGCCGTAGGGAAAAACTCATGGGTAAAAGCCAGGAAGACAAGCATAAGAAAAAAGACCAGCTCATTAAGGAGCCTGCAAAAATGCGCCGGAAGGCCGTGAAACTGCAGGGTGCAAAGGTGCCGGACAGAAACATCACTGAGCACACGCGGGCGGAAGAGGCGTTTAAGGAGAGCGAATATAAATACCGGACATTGGTGGAAAACATCCCTGATTATGTTGCGCGTTTTGACCGGCAGTATCGCCATATTTTTGTCAATGAAAGAACCTTGGAAGCTACGCAGACAACTTTTGAGCAAATGATAAATAAAAATCACCGGGATATGGGATACCCTGCTCACTTATGTGATTTATTTGAAGACACAATGGATGAAGTTTTCAAAACAGGCCAGCCTCAGGAGAAAATATTTGAATGGGGAAGCCCTTCAGGGCTGAGAATCATTGAATGGCGCGCCTTTCCTGAATTTGCTGCAGACGGGAATGTTAAAACAATATTGGCTCTCTGCCGTGACATCACTGAGCAAAAACAGGCAGCAGAGATTTTGCAACGGGCAAACGAAGAATTGGAGATGCGCGTTAAGGAACGAACTGCAGAGCTGTCAGAGATGAACAAAGTGTTGATATCTGAAATTACAGAGCGCAAAAAAATAGAAGAGGAACTGCATATAAGCGCAGTTGGATACAGGAAACTCCTGCAGGAATTCCATGCGCTTTTTGACGCCATGCCCGACAGCCTTGTCTTGCTGAATCTGAAGAAGGAAATAATCTGGGCCAATAAATCCGCCGCACATGATTTCGGAATGGAAGATGAATCCGGATTGTTAGGTCACTCATATACTAAACTGTGCAATAAAATCAAAGCCTCAAGCGAAGATTGTCCGGCAGTAAAGAGTTTCATTTCAGGAAAAGAAGAGCAGTCTCAAATCGTAACCAAGTCACAAAAAGTTCTGGATATAAGGGCGTTTCCGATATTAGACGAATCAGGCAGGGTGCAGAGCGTTATAGAGTTGTCAAGGGACATTACCTCCAAGATTCAGGCTGAGAAGGGGGCAAAACAGATGCAGGTAGAACTGATTCGCGCAAATAGAATGACTTCCCTCGGCACTCTTGTCTCCGGCGTTGTTCATGAAATAAACAACCCCAACAGTTTTATTCTGTCCAATTCAGAGGTGCTCTCTGATATCTGGCAGGATGCGGGAAGAATCCTTAAAGAATATTATATGGGAAATAATATTCAGCGTCTGGGGAACCTTTCTTTTTCTGAGGCATTGGAGGTTGTGCCTGAATTGATTAAGGGAATAGTTTATGGTTCTGTCCGGATTAATAATATAGTCAGTAATTTGAAAAATTTCTCCCGGCCTGCTACGACCGGCATATGGGGGCGGGTCAGCTCCAGAGAAGTTATAATGAGTTCAAAGGCAATTCTCAGCAGTCAAATCAGTAAATACACAGATAATTTTCACATAAACTGCGATGAAGGCATCCCTTATTTGAAAGGAAACTTTCAGCAGATAGAGCAGGTAATCATAAATATTATTTTGAATGCCTTCCAGTCCCTGCCTCATAAGAATTGCGGGGTTTGGGTGTCAGACTCTTTTGATGAGAAATCAGGCGTTATAATAATTCAGGTAAAAGACAATGGAATTGGGATGTCTGAAGACATCATTGAAAGGATAACCGAACCGTTTTTTACCACAAGGCTTGAAAAGGGAGGCACAGGGCTGGGACTGTCCATCTCCTATTCAATTATCAGGGAGCATAGCGGAGCCCTTGAATTTGAGTCCAGCCCCGGGGCAGGAACGACCGTTACAGTTAAATTGCCGGTTTATAATCCAGCTTCCTGATTGTTTTCCATACCTGTTAAAAATTGATAAATACATTCGGGCAAATCCCTGCTGTAGCCGCCTTCAAGAACTGCAAACATGGGTTTTCCAAGCGATGAAAGCATCCTGCCAATTTCTTTATATGTATCTTTCTCCAGCAGGATACTTGTTATAGGGTCAAGTTTGTAGGTATCAAATCCTGCTGAGACTGCCAGTAAGTCAGGGTTGAATTCAGCAACCTGTTTCAGTCCTTTTCCAAGCGCTGAAAGATATTCTGCCGGCAGTGTATTGGCAGGCAGGGGGTAGTTAATGCAGTTCCCCCTGCTTGAAAGACCTGTGCCGGGATACAGGGGGCTTTGATGCAGGGAGAGATAAAGAAAATCTTTTTTACCAAGAAAAATATCCTCAGTGCCGTTTCCATGATGACAGTCAAAATCAACAATTGCAATTTTTCCAACGCTCCCCATTGCCTTTAAAGATGCAATTGCAATATTGTTAAAATAGCAGAAACCTCCAAGGTGATTTTTGGTTGCATGATGCCCCGGAGGGCGCATTAAAGAAAACGCCTTTTCGTTTTTCAGTGCAAGCATTGCCGCCTCAATTGCGCCGCCTGCCGACAATTTTGCATATTCAAAAATATCAGGAAGGGCAGGAGTATCCATGTCAAAAAAACCACCCTTCTTTACTTCCTCAAGAAGCCTTGGTGTGTGTGCCAAAAGAATGTCTTTATCTTTGCAGGGCGCAGGCTCTATAAATAGTGAACTGTGAACTGTGAACTGTGAACTTTTATTTTTGAGATAATTATAAGCGGAGATTACCCTTGCCGGAGATTCAGGATGCCCGGGCTGTGAATATTCAGCGCATTTTTTTGAAAAAAGGATTTTCATGAAAATTATCTGTTTTTTTACAGTAATAATACCATATTTTGAGGTTTGATACAGACGGCAGTTTTAGGAATAATTTTTTTTGCAAATTTCCATTTTAGTGATAGAATGTACATATATTAATGATATGATTTGTATCATAGAAATAAAACCCTATCTTGTTTAACCTAATTTCAGAGGCGGGGTAAAATCAGAGGCTGAAAGGAGGGATATTAACTGAAAATTGCCTCGTCCTCTGCCTGCAATGACAACATGAAAAGTGTTAAAAAGGAGAAAGGTTATGAAGTATCTGAGAATATTGACTGTGTTTATTTTTCTATTTGCGCTGACCGGGATTTCATTTGCAGAGGCGCAGAAAAGCGCCTGCGTTGAATGCCATGAAAAAACAACTCCTGGGATAGTTGAGCAGTATCTTGAAGGCAAGATGTCAAAAAAGGGTGTTGACTGCTCAACATGCCACGGCTCAGAACATAAAACAATGGATGATGCGAATCTGGCTAAAATGCCGACGCCTGAGACATGTGCAAAATGCCATAAAAAACGTGTGGAGCAATTTAAGTCAGGCAAGCACCACCTTGCATGGATTGCCTCAAGTTCTATGCCGATGTGGGCGCATCAGCCGTCATCTGTGGTTGGCGAAGGATATAAAGGATGTTCAGGCTGTCACAAGGTCGGTGTGAAATCTGACGCAGAAAAAGCGCAGTACCGCTATGGAAATGCACAGTGCGATGCATGTCATACGAGGCATTCATTTAAGAAGTCCGAGGCGCAGGACCCGCGTGCATGCCAGACCTGCCACATGGGCTTTGACCATCCGCAGTGGGAGATGTGGTCGGCATCAAAGCACGGCATAATCTGGCAGATAGAGGGCAAAGACAGCAAAAGGGCGCCTACGTGCCAGACCTGCCATATGAGTGAAGGCGACCACGGCGTGATGACTGCATGGGGATTTCTTGCATTAAGGCTGCCTGAAGACGATAAGAACTGGATGAATGACAGGGTGACAATACTTCAGGCTCTCGGCGTTCTTGACGACAAAGGCAATCCTACCCCCCGGCTGGATGTGGTGAAGGCAGGCAAGGTTGCGCGGCTTACCAAAGAGGAATTCCAGGCTGAGAGGAATAAGATGCTTAAGGTTTGTTCAAGCTGTCACGGCGCAGGATATGCCGGCAAACAGCTTTCAGCGGCAGACGATGTGATAAAAGAAGCGGATAAGATATTTGCGCAGGCTATCAGGGAAGTTCAGGGTCTTTACAAAGACGGAGTGCTTAAGAAACCAGCAGACTGGACTTTTGCTCCGGACCTTCTTCAGTTTTATGAAGCAAAGAGTTCTGTGGAGCAGGAGCTTTATGTGATGTTTCTTGAATATAGGATGCGGGCATTTCAGGGGGCATTTCACATAAACCCCGATTATATGCATTGGTACGGATGGGCGCCGATGAAGGAGACGCTTCAGAAGATAAAGGATGAAGCGGCAAAACTGAGGGCTGAACACACAGCGGCAAAATAAATAAGGAGTGAATGCCGGCAGGCATAGATGCTTGATAAATCTTTAAGAAGATTTACTCAGGCGTTTGTGCCTGCTGTTTAAACATTTTTTTAAAAAGCGGAGCACACTCATTGATTAAAAAAATAATATAATATTAAAATACTACTCTGATGATGGCATCCCTTTATATTCTTCTTGCCATATTCCTTTGGAGTTCCCTTGGCGTAGTCGTAAGGCTTGCTGGTGTAGAAGTGCATGTGATTATTTTTTATTCCTCCTTTGCTGCTGCGATTATTCAGGGAATAATTCTGACACGGGGAGAATACAGAAAGCAGATGCCGGAAGTCAAGGAAGTGTGGTATCTTGCGATACTCGGGATTATCTCGCTTGTAAATACATTTACTTATTTTTATGCCTTTAAACACACCACAATAGCCAACGCAGTACTTACCCACTACATAGCGCCTGTGCTGGTCGCATTCCTTGCCCCGCTTTTTCTCGGCGAAAAAACAACGAGGAAGATTGTTATTGCAATAGCAATTGCCTCGGCAGGCCTCTGGATTATGCTCAACGGTTTTGCATTCGGGGAAAGCCATATGGCAGGCATAATGGCAGGAATCCTCTCAGGCTTTGCCTATGCGATAATTGTTATTATCTCAAGAGTCTTTGCGCAAAAGTTCCATCCCCTTGCGATGGTCTTTTTTTCAAACATTATAATTGCGGCATTGCTTGCGCCTTTTGTCAAAGAACTGCCTTTAAAAGTATTCTGGGTTTTCATTTTGATGGGGGTAGTTCATTCAACAATAGCGCCTGTTTTGTATTTCAGGGGGCTTAGGGCAGTTGCCGCAAACAAGGCGGCGGTGCTCGGCTATCTTGAGCCTGTCATCGCAATAATCTTCAGCATGATATTTTTAAACGAATTCCCGGGAGTAAATTCAATCTTCGGCGGACTGCTCATAATTTTCTCAGGCTATCTGACGCTGAGAGCAGATTGATATTTTTATATACGGACTTTTCTGCTCAGACGGCAATGTGCAACCTCACTATTTTTTATTACCGACGGCTTATTCTTGTTTTTTTAGATATTTTTTAACCCGTCCGGAAAATACAATAGTTGCGGTTATTACAATACCTGCAAGCATAGAAAGAAATACCAATATCGCAAGAGAAGCCTCAAATTTCCAAAACATGAACGAGATGGCAACGGGCATTGCATTCTGCACTGAAAAAATAGCCACAATAGCTATAATAATCAATACGACAATTATGGTAATCATCTTTACCCTCCAATCTTTTTTTAAGTCTTATTTTATACGGGGCGGTTAATGGAGTCAAATTATTTTAAAGCCGGTTTATTCCAGGATGAATTCTAAAAGTTCTAAATTCCTCTTGGCGTCATAATTTAACGGGTTTAGAGAAAGGGCTATTTTAAATTCTTCCGCAGCTTCTTCAAACATACTTTTCTGATAATAAAGTATTCCCAAATTATAATGTGCCGTTTCAAAACCGTAATTTAATGCGATGATTTTCTTGTATGTGATGATTGCATCATCTGTATAGCCGAGTTCATCAAGGGCATTTGCGAGGTTTAAATATATATCAAGTGAATATTCTGAATATGCGTCTATTGTCAGCGCTCTCCGGAAATATGAGACTGCTTCTGAGAGTTTTCCATTTTCCATATATGCCAGGGCGAGTTCGTTGTATCCCCGTATTTTTTTCGGGCTTTTTTTCACCACATCCCCCCAGAAGGCAATCTTATCCTGCCAGATGGAATTTCTCTGGTAAGAGGCGATGGAGAGGGTAACAAGGATAGTAGTTAGTAGTAAGTAGCAAGTAGCAAGGGAACGACGAGACTTAAAAAGTAAAAAAACATAAAAAACAGCGCTGACAAAGCCGATTATTAAACCTATACTTGGCAGATACAGCCTGTGCTCAAAGATTATGTCCTGCGTAGGAATGATGCTTGATTCAACGGATAATGTTATGAAAAACCAGAAAATGCCAAAGGCGGTGAGACGCAAGGTTGAAGGATGAAGGTTGAAGGATGAAGATTTTTTAGAATAATAAAACAGATAAACGGCAAGCCCGAAGATTCCGAGAAGAATTAGAAACGACAAAAAAACATTTGGATTCAGGAATGAGTTATATACCGGATAGTCATGGTCAAGATTCTGGTTTACCGGTAAAAATAAAAGCCTTAAATATGTGACTATCACCCTGAATTCAGTAAAGAGATAATCCCATCTTGATATATTGGTCTTTGCCCTGGTTGCTTCGGTTATGTCCCCTATCAGGCTGTCAGCAGGCTTATCTATGCCGATTAAGCTTAATGGGATGATGAGCATTGTGAGGAGTAAGGGGGTTAGATAGAGAAAACGTAAGGCATAAGGCGTGAGGCGTGAGGATGACGGTTGACAGTTGACGGTTGACGGTTGAGGCTTGCTGAAAAAGAAAAATTCATAAAGCGTTATGATTATCGGGATGGTGAAGGCAATTTCCTTAGTCTTCATGGCAAAGACAGCAGAAAGGACAGAGCCCAGATACCAGATGCATGATTTTGGATGCATGCCTTTGCGATTCCCGACCCTTCGGGAAGAAGCAATCTCACCTTCTGGGATTGCTTCGTCGTCCCGACTTTCTTCGGGACTCCTCGCAATGACAGGTTCATTCTGACTTCCCGATACGGGTCTCCGCTGAGGGTCGCTCCGACTGAATTCTGCATTCTGTATTCTCCACTTCACATACAGCACAAGGCTCAAGAGATAAAAGAGCGTTGCAAGTGAAGCAAACCTCTGGCTGATATACGTAACTGCCTGCGTCTGGATTGGATGAGAGAGGAAGAGGAGGGCGGAGAAGAAGGCAATTAAGTTCGTTGACTGTTGACAGTTGACTGTTGACAGTGAATCGTGCCCCTCTGCCACTTTGTCCCTTTGCCCCTTTGCCCCTCTAAAGAATGTCAGCAAAACCAGCCAGTAAACAAGCAGGGCATTTATAATGTGAATGGAAAGATTAACAATGTGATAACCGGCAACATCAAAACCATATAATTTATAATTGACGGCAAATGTGAGAAAGCCTATGGCTCGTGTTTTAAATGTATATACAGCCAGCGAATCAGTCACGGGCAGCGCCTTTAAAGGCTCTGTGAAGTATTCAAAACTTTTGGTAAATGGCGAATCAATGATGTACTGATAATCATCAAAATAAAACGGGACCTGGAAGGTATTGGAGTATGTAATTACGCCGATAATGATAATTAATATAATGTGGACCGGTGTTTTATACAGGATGTTTGTTTTGGTAAAATCTGGGAGGTTTAGCTGACGGGAACTCATTTTATTGAAGTTTTCCTTTGAAATTTTTTCTGCAAGTAAATATAACCATTTCCGCAACAACTTGTGCTTGAAAATTCACATAACTTTAAGCTATAGTAAAAATCCTATTAAAACGGTTTTAAATGTGTTTTGTCCACGATTTATTTAAGGAGGATTAATTATGAAGGATTTAGTGGAAATTCGCTGGCATGGCAGGGGCGGTCAGGGGACAGTTACCGCTGCAAAGGTGCTTGCAGACACCTGCCTGAGCGGCGGCAGATATGTGCAGGCATTTCCTGAATACGGTCCTGAAAGGGCCGGCGCGCCTCTCAGGGCGTACAATAGGATTAGTTCAAAAGAGTTAAGGATGCATTGTCCTGTTATTGCTCCTAATATAGTAAGTGTTGTTGATGTAACACTGCTTGACAGCATTAAGGTGGCAGAGGGCGCAGTAAAAGATGCTATATTTGTCGTAAACACATCAAAAGACCCAAAGGAAATCAGGACGAAACTTTCTGCAGAGCAGGCTCAGAAGGTATTTACAATTGATGCAACAAAGATAGCGGTAGAATGTATAGGAAGGGCTATGCCGAACGCTCCGATGCTCGGCGCTGTGTGCAAAGTCAGCGGACTTGTTACATTAGAGCATTTGCTTGAGGACGTCAGAAAGAGCTTCGGCAAGAAGTTTTCACAGAAGATAATTGACGGCAACCTTGATGCGGCTCGGCGCGGATATGAGGAGGTAAAAGAGGGATGAAACTGAAGAACTGGAAAGAAGTCATACCCGGCGCTGTTGTTACGGAAGCAGGCAGCGCCTTGAAATTTAAGACAGGTTCGTGGCGTTCGTCTAAACCGCGCTGGAAAGAGGAAAACTGTATTCAATGCCTTTTCTGCTGGATTTATTGTCCTGATATGGCAGTGAAGGTTAAAGACGGCAAGAGGGCGGAATTTGATTATGATTACTGCAAAGGCTGCGGCATCTGCGCCCTGGAGTGTCCCGGCAAAAAGGGGCAGAAGGCGATTGTCATGGAAGAGGAGGGAAAATAATGGGAAAGATAGTTGCAGCCACAGGGAATGAAGCAGTTGCCGAGGCATTGAGGCAGGTAAACCCGGATGTCAGTTCAGCATATCCCATAACTCCTGCTACGGATATAATGCAGAGATTTACGAGCTTTGTGTCAAACGGTAAGGTCAAGACTGAAATGATACTTGTTGAGAGCGAGCACAGCGCAATGAGCGGCTGTATCGGGGCCTCGGCAGCCGGCGGAAGGGTTATGACGGCAACGTCATCGCAGGGGCTTGCGCTTATGTGGGAAGAGTTGTTTATTGCATCGGGCACCAGACTGCCCATAGTAATGGCTTTGGTAAACAGGGCGTTGTCCGCGCCGTTAAACATTCACGGCGACCACTCCGATGGAATGGGCGCAAGGGATTGCGGGTGGATACAGTTGTGGTCTGAAAATGCGCAGGAGGCTTATGACAATACGATACAGGCATTCCGCATTGCAGAGCATATGGATATAAGGCTTCCGGCAATGGTCTGTCTGGACGGCTTTATTGTCAGTCATTCCATAGAGAGGATAGAGTATCTTGAAGATGAAAAGGTAAGGAATTTTGCCGGTGAGTTTAAGCAGTTAAATCCTCTGCTTGATTTGGAGCATCCGGTCAGTTACGGCCCGTTGATACTTACCGATTATTACATGGAGTACAGAAGGGCGCAGGATGAGGTTATGTCAAAGGTGCCGCAGGTGGTGTTGGATGTTGCAAAAGATTTTGAGAAAATTTCCGGCAGGAAATACGGGCTCTTTGAAACATACAGGCTTGATGATGCGGAGATAGGGCTGGTCATTTTAAATTCTGCCGCCGGCACATCAAAGGATGTAATTGATGAATTCAGGAACAGGGGGATTAAGGCGGGCTTATTGAAGCCGAGACTTTACAGGCCGTTCCCATACAAAGAAATCGGCGAGGCGCTGAAGGGGCTTAAGGCTGTCTGCGTGCTTGACAGGGCAGATGCCTTCGGCGGCTCTTACGGCCCGTTGTTTATAGATATTGCATCATCCCTTTACCCGTACAAAGACAAGCCGATTCTCATTAATAAAATATACGGGCTTGGCGGAAGGGACTACATGCCTGCGCATGCCGAGCAGGCGCTTAGTGAACTTGTTGAAGCGGCAAAGACGGGAAAGATTAAACAGATAAAAGAATATATCGGAGTGAGAGAATAAGTCAGTGAACAGTGAACAGTGAACAGTGAACAGTGAAGTCATTCCTGCGAAGGCAGGAATCCAGAGCTTTACTATTCACTAAATACTATTCACTAACGACTAACAAGGGGAGAAAAGATGGCAACTGAACTGAGATTAAAAGAGCTTTCAAAAAAAGACATGCTTTTGACATCGGGGCACAGGATGTGTTCAGGCTGCGGCGCGCCTATAATTGTAAAGATGGTTCTTCTTGCATCCGAGTATCCGATTATTGCGGCAAATGCAACAGGCTGTCTTGAGGTTTCTACCTGCATATCTGACTACACGGCATGGAAGATTCCATGGATACACAACGCCTTTGAGAATGCGGCGGCCACCATCTCAGGCGTTGAGACGATGTACAGAGCCTTAAAAAAGCAGGGCAAGATTGACAAGGAGATTAAGTTCATCGCATTTGGCGGAGACGGCGGCACTTATGACATCGGTTTTCAGAGCCTCTCAGGCGCGATGGAACGCGGGCATGATATGATTTACATCTGTTATGACAACGGCGCGTACATGAATACAGGAATTCAGCGTTCAAGCGCAACTCCGTTCGGCGCTGATACGACAACATGTCCGGCAGGAAGCGTTATACCGGGCAAACCGCAGAACAGGAAAAACCTGACAAAGATTATGGCGGCGCATAACATTCCCTATGCTGCGCAGGCATCTCCAAGCCACTGGCTGGACCTGATGAAAAAGGTCAGGAAGGCGCTTGAGATTAAAGGGCCGAAATTTCTGAATATCATCTCGCCCTGTAACCGCGGCTGGCGCTCAAGGACTGATGATGCAATACAACTGAGCAGGCTTGCGGTTGAGACCTGCTACTGGCCGCTGTATGAAATTGAAGACGGCGTTACAAAAATTACGGTTACGCCGAAAGAGAAGAAGCCCATCGCGGATTTCCTCAAACCGCAGGGCAGGTTTAAGCACCTCTTTGCCCCTGAAAACGAATGGATGCTTAAAAAGATTCAGGAAGATATAGATAAAGAATGGGCAGGGCTTCAGAAGTGCTCGGCGGCGGAAGAGAAGAAATTAGAATAAAGGATAGATTATTTTAATCTAAGCAGGAGGTGATGATATAGCAACAACTAAAAAATAAACATGGCAATTCCCGGGTAGCTCAGCCGTCCCGAAGTGTCGGGAAGGTGGCTGTTAACAAAAAATACATGCTAAGTTTATATAAGAGTAAGAGATAAATAATATTCCCGGGTAGCTCAGCCGGCAGAGCAGGTGGCTGTTAACCACCCTGTCGGGGGTTCGAATCCCTCCCCGGGAGCCAATTTTCTATAACACAGGCAAAACTGCTGTTTTAGTGGTTTTGCCTTTTTTCTCAGAAGATGATTTTAAGGTAATAGCCGAATTTATTCAGGTGTTGAAATAGGGAGAAAGATAACAATGCCGTTTAAACCGAAATATACCATAACCGAAAAGATACTCAATAACCTTACTCTTATTGCTTCTGCCCGTGAGGTTATTGAGCAGTCGTACCTGATACCGAAATGGGAAGCATCGCTTCGCAGACAGGCTAAACTTCGCAATACCCATTCATCTACTGCCATTGAAGGCAATAAACTTACTCTTGAGCAAGTTGAAGCTCTTGCTGACGGCAAAGAAGTTATCGCCACTGACAAAGATAAAAAAGAAGTGCTTAATTATATAGAGGCGTTGGATAGACTGCATTTATTTGCCGGGAGAGGGAAAATCAAGGTTGAAGACCTTCTGACTATGCATAAGATGGTTTCAACGGATGTTTTGCGTGATAATAAACATAGCGGTGTTTTTCGTGACCGGCAGGTGTTTGTGGGCAGACGCATTTTTGACGGCACGGGATTTAAAGAAGAAGTAGACTATATGCCTCCTCAGACAAAAGACGTGCCCCATTTGGTAAGAGAATTTATTGACTGGCTGAATCTTGATAAGACAGGTGAAATAAATCTGGTTCTTTTGGCGGGCATTGTTCACTATGAGATTGCCAGAATCCACCCTTTTATTGACGGCAACGGCCGGACGGCCCGGCTCTTTGCGACGCTTATCCTCTATTTGAGTGGTTTTGATCACCGCAGGCTCTTTGCCCTTGATGATTTCTATGACCGGGACAGGCAGGCGTATTATGCGGCTTTGAAGACAGCGCAGAAAAATAAAAACGATATTACCAAATGGCTTGAGTATTTTACAACAGGTGTTGCCTATTCAGTAAACGAAGTAAAAGAGGCAGTGTTGAAATTATGCTCAAAAAAGAAACGCGTTTCAAAGACTCAAGTTTCCCTTACTGATAAGCAGATAAAAATCGTTGAATTTATGAATGCTCATGGTAAGGCTGCTAACAAAGATTTGCAGAAGTTATTTAACATTTCAGCTCAAGCGGTGCATAAGGAACTGGCAAAGCTCGTTGAGCTAAAAGTCATTAAGCCTCAAGGCAAGGGACGGTCGCTGTTTTATGTCCTGGAGTAAGAAAATAGTTGATGATTAGGTTGATGATTAGGTTGATGATTATTTGAAGGCTTGCACTCTTTACTTTTCCCCCATAAACTTCAAAATATCATTTATTTTATTGTAATAATGTGATAAAAAGTTAAGCTTTGAATATCTAAAGCCTACTCGTTTGAATATTTTATCGTCTCTTTTTTGCTGGTTCAGATAACAGTTAGATGTAGAAATTAAGCTAACCATTTTGCAATTCCATAAGGTAATCCTTCATCAAACCAATGCCAAATTTCGAGCTTATCGGTTCCCTTTTGCCATAAATAAAAATCCCGCTCAATGCAATCATTAAAGTCCACAGGAATTTCCTCAAGTTCCTTCCAAAGCTTTTTTAGTTCTTTAATGTCCGTCATAAATCTTGTCCCTTTCACTAAATTCCTTAAAACATTCTGTGCATTTCATAAATCACCTCTGAATCATCTCAACTTATCTGTATAACTCAATCTCAGATATCTATTTTCTGTCCAGCGCCATATAGAAACGTCATAATAACCGGACTTATTTACAGTTTTAGGATCGTAGCCATGATCACTTGCGATCTCATCAAAGACTTGCTTGGCATCTTTGAAAGAACTAAAATGGTTGATTTCGACAACCTTACCGCCCTCCGATGCCACTATCAGAAATTTTGCATCGCAGGGCTTATACATGGTCCAATGTATTTTCTTATCAATTAACGTTTTGTTCATCGATGATTTTCCACATATTAAATTCCAAGATTTCTGATGTTAGAGTATAAATCCCATAAATCTATCTCTTTAATCCGGAATGCTGTTCCACGGTTTCTTACCGAACCACTCTCTTTAAGATGCATTCGCAAATCAATGCCAACCTTGCCGGCTTTAAATGCATTTATAAAATTTCTCGGAATTGGATCGGTAAGTACATGCGCTTTATTATATAAAAACTCTTCATCCCCATCCGCATTAAATCGTCTATCCGCAATAACAAAGAGAACCCTGCTAAGCTTTGACATTAATTTTCCAACCATGACGAAAACATCCCATGTCGCTAATAGATTGCCATTT
>JACRGX010000088.1 GCA_016212185.1 Nitrospirota bacterium | reverse complement strand
TTCATTGACTTCAGAATTTGTCCCAGCAGCGCTATGTAAAGGCAGATAACCGCATCCTTTGAAGTTAGATTAAAATAGAAAATGACAATTACGGCAATAAGCGATACGGCAATGCTCATTAACCAGTTAAGATTTAAGCCGGAGGAAAGAAAAAGCGGACACTTTTCCTTTTCAACGGACATATCCCTTATCAGGATTCTCAAAGAACCCATTGCTATTGTGGGGCCCAAGACTAACGAGACCGCGCTTAAAAAGGCATATTCTCCAAAAAGTTCAAGTCCGAGGTAGCGTGTGGCAAGGGGAATCGTAACTAATCCGGCGGCTAATTCCGATACCTTTGCCGCAAAATTAATCAGCGTGTTCCTTGAAACCCGGGAAGCGGAACTCGCGATTTTATCTCTCCTTTTTGCTCTTTCCAATTGTTAGCTCCTTTTTGAGTGATTTATATATATCCTAATGATTTTAGTCTTTTCGCTATTTCTTCTGTTTCGTTTCCGGTATAATTCATCTCTTTTTCGTCAGGTGCAGCCTTGCCTGCTACAGCCTCGTCATATTTTACAGGATTTTTATCCGTAAAAAAGGGTTCAAATATATCATATAAAATTTTCCCGTCCATATCGGCAGGTATTTTCAAGTCCATAACATATAAAATAGTTGGCGCAAGGTCGCATATTGCGGCTCCATGAAGCGCGGAGCCTTTTTTGATGTTATTGCCGTATGCAATCAGGATGCCGTCAGGGCGGTGCATACCGCTGAATCCGTCGCTTTTGACATTTTCAATTATATCACCGCCGGACAGGGAATCTCCGGGCTCATAAGGATTATTCCCGAAGCCTAAAACAATATCAGGGGCATAAGACACATATGGTCCGCTGTAAAGTTCTTCTCTCCGGTATATCTTTTCAAAAATCTTCTGTCCTGTATAGGGGTCGGTAATCTCAGATAACTGCGATATGATAGTCCGGCGCAATTCCTCATATTCTTCCGGATTTACAATGCCCTCTTTCTCCCTGCCCTTAAGATTGCAGTAAATACCGTGCTCACTGCTCCTTCCCGCAAATGCTTTTGTCTTGGACCAGTCAATTGCGCTTTGGGCTAAAGCCATTCTTTTCCCCATAGTTTGAAACCTGAGTTTTTTCAAAAAACCGGAGTCATCATGCATAAGCGCATAATGCATAAGTCTTTTCATTAGTTTTCTCACGAATGACAGGTTATTCCCTTTTTGCTTGTTTTTAAGGGTCAGCAGACCATTTTTTTCAAGCAGTCTGTTTAATTGAATAAAGCGATGAAGCGGTCCCCCTCCGTGATCGGACATTATGAGTACAATCGTATCTTCATCAATCATTTTCAACCGCCTTCCGATAATGTTATCCAGTGTCTGATAACAATTTTCTATAAGCGGAAGATATCTGTGCGACTCTTTCTCATGATAATGCGGGTGAGCGGGGTCCATGTATTTCCAGAAGAGATGGTGAACAATGTCAGGGATGGCAAATAGATTTGTGAAAAAATCCGGAGAATATTTTCTAAAAAGATAACTGTTTATCTTTTCCTGACGGTTCAGTCTGACGGGCACGTCCTTCAGAAATTTTCTGGTTTTAGAGACGCGTTTAAAAGGTTCTGCTTCATATTTCGGGTCCACCTGAAGCAGTTCTTTCTTAAGCGAAGGGGGGAATGTGTATTCGCTTTCCTCAGACGGCGTCTCTTTGCCTGAGACAATAAATCCGTTTACTTCTCTCGGTGGGTAGTTGAACATGATATTAAGCACGCCCACGCGTTTTCCGTAATCGGACAAAATTTCCCATAAGGTTTTTGATTTTAAGAAAGTTGAATTTACAGGCAAATATCCGTGCTCTCCCGGAGAATTTCTGAAAAAGTCAAAGACCCCGTGTTTCCCCGGGTTTTTTCCTGTCTGAAATGTAGACCATGCGGCAGGCGAAAGGGGAGGCATGGCGCTTTTCAGCCGTCCGCTTGCGCCAGCTTCAATTAAATGCTTAAGATTAGGTAATTTTCCACGGCTGATTAGGGGGTTTATTACATCAAAGGTAGCGCCGTCCAGCCCGATAACCATCACCTTTATTTTTTTATTGTCCATCTGATTCAGCGCTTTTAACAAATGTTTTTGTTTTTAATAACTTTAAGACCGATGTAAATCCCCGATGCTTTTTTATCCAGCCTATAATGCCGACTTCGTAAAAAGTAGGTTTAAAAAGATCGGTTCCCTGAGTTATGACGCCCTCGCTTATGGCGATTTTCTCCAAATCCGTATTCGGGTCAATGCCGAGCTTGTTGAATGTAAGCAATTTCAACCTTTTGCCGAGGAAGACCTTCAGCTTCAGGAAAAATATCGCCTGTCTTAATAATGAAAAAATATTCTGTCCCGGAATGCCCAGCATGAAATTATACCCTATTTTAATCTGATTTTTTTGTCTTAGCAGATGATAGGTGTTAATGATATCTTTTGTCTGAATGTTTTTCTTCAGCCATTTAAGGCTGCGGTTGCTGTAACCGTCCGGGGAAAACTCAAAAAAACGGCATCCGGCTCTGATCGCCAAATCAACGAAGTTTTCATCCATAAACTTTTCGTTAAACCATGCGCTCCACTGGACATGAAGGCCCCTTTTTATAATTTCATTGCAGATCTCTTCTGCGTGCGCCTTAGGGACATTGAACACATGGTCTACAAAGGTGAATTCATTTATGCCGTAATTATTTATTAAATTTTCAATTTCATCCGCAACTTTCTCCGCCGGCCGGAGACGCAGCGTTTTTCCGCTCAAGAAAAGATATGCGCAGTAGATGCAGCTTAACATGCAGCCGCGCTTTGACTGAACGCCGATTGCGTACTCACCCTTATATTTTTGCGGGTTGATGAAGTCCCGGTGCGGTTTGGGCAGGGCTGCAAAATCCGGAGGCGCATACCTTCCGGTATAAAGAACTTCATCTTTATTTTTCCAGTATACACCCTTTACTTTTTCCGGTGAGTCTAAATTTTTCAGCAGTTCAGGGAACGATTCCTCGCCTTCCAGAAATACCCCGAAATTGATCCCCGGCTCATTCTGCATAAAGTGAATAGGAAACATGGAAAACCCGGGGCCGCCCGCCGCAATAATAATGTTATCTGAAATTTTTTTGACTGCGTCAATCGTCAGACTGAGCGGTTTGTCAGGATTGAAATACCCTTTTTCCGTGGAATAGATATGAATATTTCTTATTGAAATCCCGATGACTTCAGGGGAAAAAACAGAAATTAGCTTTTCTGTTTCTAAAAACGGGTCTCCGCCGCACAGGTTCTGGTCCAATATCCGGACCTCATGTGATGTCAGCGCCGTAGACAGATATGACAGCCCGATTGGATAGACAGGCTTGCACTCCGTTCCTGAATACAGTTGAATCAGCAGTACTTTCATCGCGGTGTGTAAATAAATATTCTATGCGGTAAGGCAGTTGTTCAGTCTGCGGCTACAACTTCCACCTTGTTTAGATTGTCCCAAAACGGCATGTTTTCGCCGTATTTTCTTTTCCATGCAAAATTAAGAGGCCTGTAAAAGAACCGCGATACATTGCCTCTCTTAAATAATTCCTCATGATGATTGTATACCTTTTCCTGAGTATAAAATTCCATCATTGCATCTTTTTGCAGTTGCTCAAGTTCTTCGGCAGTGACGTCATCTGTTTTAATCAGACTGCAGCCCCACCGTTTGAAGGCATCCCAGTTATTTGCATCTTCCCCGTTTCTGAAGTGAATGCCTTCTCCTTTGAGCGCCATCAGATAGGTTTTGGTGCCGGGATAAGGGGTCATTATATTAAAATTCGCATGAAATAAATCTAACTCCTTGGAAAAATCTATTGTTTCCCTGATTGTTTCTTTTGTATCGTAAGGAAGTCCCAATATAAAACTTGCACGGGTTTCAAAGCCGGATTTCCTGAGCATCTTAAATGCTCTTTTATAATCCTCTTTTGTAACCCCCTTATTAACAGCCTTGAGAATTTTATCCGAACCGCTTTCAACCCCCATGGTAATTCTCACGAAATGAGCTTCCTTTAACGCCCGGATTAATTCCTCATCAATGAGGTTCCCTCTCGTGGATGTCTGAAAATTAACTCCCTTCAGGTCTAGTTCTTTGATTCTTTTCAAAATCTCCAGAACCCTGTCTTTTTTCAGCGTAAAAGTATCGTCATATACAAAAAAGAATTTCACGCCCTTTTCCCTTGCAAGATATTCCACTTCAGTAATAAATTGATCTACGGTTTTATATTTTACTGATTTATTATGGAAGCAGAATAGACAATTAAAAGGGCATCCCCTGCTTGTCATAACCGAGGCGGTGTTTTGCCGCCCCTTTGTAGGGTCGGTAAACTGATATTCCGAATAATCAAGCAAATCATACGCCGGCATCGGCTGGTTCGTCAGGGTCTTTAACCCCCCGCGGATTATTTTAGAGGCATTTGAGGAATTAATTTTCTTATATTCTTTTTCAAAATAAAGGTCGTCTTCCATGCCTGTCCGGATTTCTTTATCTATGGAATTATTTGTTTCCTTATTGATTATCAAATCCAGCGGGTATTCCCCGTCTCCTATCACGACATAATCTATAGAGGAATGTTTTGCAACATCCTCTGAAACAGCGCTCGGATGGGGGCCTCCGACTATTGTCTTAAT
>JACRGX010000087.1 GCA_016212185.1 Nitrospirota bacterium | reverse complement strand
TAGACTTATAAATGTTCGGTTTACGCTGCCAATGGCAGCCATTAAAAATATCGGCAATAGAATAATAACTGCTGTGTCAAATGCAACGACCCTGTTGTCTTTGATAAGATAGCGGTTCTGTAAAATATCTGCCGCAACTGTCGCATGGATTTCCACACCCGGAAATATTGCATCAACAGGTGTTGCCCTCATGTCATATATGCCTGTTTCAGTTGCGCCGACAAATACAACCTTGTCCTTAATCTCATTTATGCCGACCCTGCCGGACAGGACATCGGATGCGGAATACCTCTTAAATGTCCCGCCCTTGCCATAATAATTTATTAAAAGGCTCCCTGTTTCATCAACAGGTATATCCCTATCGCCGACAATAAGGCTGTGAACGCCGTAATTTGCAATTTCTAAAATCGGCTCTGCGCCAAAATATTTTTTTAATGCGCCAACCACAAGCGAAGGATAGATTTCTCCCTGATATAAAAAAAGGAGTTGAGAACTTCGGACAATGCCGTCGCTGTCTGGAAAGATGTTAAAGGCAGCAGAACTATATGACTTTTCTGCGATTTGATGGATGTTTGCCTCAAGCCCCGCGATTTCAGGCACAGGGATAGATGTAACATGGCCAAGGGATTTTATAAGATTTATCTTTGAACGTTTGAGGTCATCTAATGTTTCCGGAGATGGTTCCTGCGTGGCATCCTCTCTAAAAAAAAATCCCAAAACAACATTCCCTGCCTTTTTAATAGAACTTGCAAGCGCTTCGTCGCGGGATTTTTCTTCAGGCTCTGAAAAGACTATATCAAGCGCAGCAACCTTTGCAGGAGAGAGTTTTTCAATGAGTCTTGCAATTGTGGTGCGGGTCCAAGGCCATCTGCCGAGTTCATTTATGCTCTTTTCATCTATTGCAACAATAATGACTTCATCAGTTGGTTTAATTGCAGTCTTTATCTTGAATTTGAATTTTGCATCTATTGCCTTGAGATCAACGCCCTCCATAAAATGAGGCTTTGCCCAGTAAAGAAGAAGGCTTGCAGCAGCCGCCGCGCATCCCCATATAAAAAAGATAAAGAATTTGTGCGTTATAAACCATTCAATAGGTTTGGGTGTTTTGACCTTCACCTGAAAATACCTCTCACTCTGTAGTTGCCGACCTCGTAGCCTCCGACCTTTAGGTCGGAGGTCTGTCGGCAGTAGCGGACATAAATGTCCGCATCTACTGACAAATTTTCAACACCATTTCATAAAAAAATAGGCTTATGGTTCAAGTTTTTTGTAGGTTCGCCTTGATTCATTTTCGTAGTGCGAGACTTTAGTCTCGCTTCGGATCAGCGAGGCTAAAGCCTCGCACTACCGGACAGATGAAACCTCAAACCTGAAGGTTTGAGTTACAGCGTCTTATCGTAACTCAAGGCTTTAGCCTTGATGCCTCAAACGTCTTAAACCTAAAGACTCGTAGAAACATGGCTTTAGCCATGTTAAACATAACAGGTCTGAAGACCTGTTGCTGCGCGAGTTAAAAAATGCCGCTACAAAAACAAAAACCTTAGAAAATAGAATTTTAGAACTCAGAAAATAACTAATGGGCGGAGAATGCCAGACGAAAACCGTTGACGAAGTCCCGACCCGCAGGCACGTATCCCACCGCGGTAAGATGCCCGCAAGTTCTGCGGTTTGTAGAACCACGAACCGCCGCGAAGCACTCGGTATTGTCCGCTATCAGCTCCTTTTGGATTGTCCTTTGGGCTATTCTTATAGTAGTTCTCTCCATACCAGTCGTTCACCCATTCCAATACATTGCCTGTCATGTCATATAGCCCAAGTCCATTCGGCTGCTTCTGTCCTACAGCATGGGTTTTTATTCCTGAATTGCTGTCATACCACGCAACACTGTCAAGAGCATTGCCGCCTGCATATTTTTCGTTCTTCCCGCCGCTTCTTGCCGCATATTCCCATTCTGCCTCTGTGGGAAGGCGATAGTTCTTTCCGGTTTTGCTGTTAAGTTTGTTTATGTATTCCTGTGCATCATTCCATGATACTTTCTCAACAGGGCAGTTGTCTCCGCAGTCTTTAAAAGATGAAGGATTGCTTCCCATTATTCCTGTCCACTCTTTTTGTGTAACCTCATATTTCCCCATGTAAAGGTCATCAACACATACCTCATGGACAGGCTTTTCATCATTGTTCCCATCTCCAAAGGTATCCCCCATCTGATAACACCCACCTTTGACAAAGATGAATTCCATGCCGGTTAAGGGGTCGGTGTATGGTGCGCTGCCTTTTGGCCTTTTTGCCATTGCGATTTGCTCATTTGCCTTTTTTCTCATTGCCTCGTCTTCATCTGAATATGGGTCCTTTTCAGGAAAGGAGTCTATAAATTTATTTAATGCCGCTATCTTTGAGTCG
>JACRGX010000086.1 GCA_016212185.1 Nitrospirota bacterium | reverse complement strand
TACAGCAACAATTCCAATTGTTGTTACTTCTAACAAGGTAACACCTGCCGCAGGAGACTGGCTTGGGATACGATTCTACAACCATGCAACTTCAGAGAGCATCCTTGACTATGTAACAGTTGACTATGGAGGGTCTCCCTATGCAAACATATACATCAACAACAGTTCACCAACCATAAAGAACTCTATCATAAGATATAGTCCAGCCCGCGGTATATACTCAGTTGGTGATTCTGCTCTAATACTTTTAAATTCCACACTCTCAAACAATGGAACAGACGGGGTTTATATGGTAAGCACAGGCGATCTAACTATTACAGGTTCAACCATTTCAAACAATGGAGGTTACGGAGTTTATGTAGTAGGCGGAGGGAACAGGAGTATAAGTTTTAGCACAATTAAAGATAATACCAACTATGCAATGTATTCAGAATCACCTATTTTAAAAGTGAATCACTGTAATATTACCGGTAATGGCAATGGTATTTATAGCCTCGCTGGATTAGTAGCAGATACACGTTCTAACTGGTGGGGAAGTTCTATAGGTCCTGGCACACTTGTAAGTTCTGGGGTGAATTTTGAGCCTTGGCTTGGTACAACTTATACTCATCCTTTTTACAATAAAGATCTGTCTGCAACGCTTCAAGAATTTAGCCCCTTAAATAATTCAGTTGGATACACATTCTCAATATCTGAGAATTCTACTTGGAATTTTTACATAAAGAATTCAGTAGGAACCATCATAAGAACCTTTTCCGGCTCTGGCACGTCAGGAGCAGTTACATGGGATGGAAAAGATAATAATGGAGTAATTGTGTCTGATGGCACTTACACTTATCAATTATCATCTACAAGCATAGGTGATAGTTCCCAATCAGCGCCTTTTATAGGAGATGTGGTAGTTAAGGAAGGATTACCAAAAGCAGAAATTACCTTCCCGGTAAACGGTCAATTTATTACTGGTACTACCGCCCTTAATATTCAAGGTATGGCTACTGATACTGATTTTAATAACTATAAGGTAGAGTATGGTTTTGGCACATCGCCAACAACATGGACACTAATAATTAACTCTGCAAATCCAGTTGACCCTGCAGGTACTCTTGCTATATGGGATACATCAAATTTATCGGGTACATATTACACCATCAGGCTTTCCGTAACAGATAGTGCAGGGAATACTGCAACTGCCTCTGTAGAAGTCAAACTCTTTAATATTTACACCACTTGGATTTCTAATCCCTACTTTTCACCCAATGAAGATGGTTCTAAAGACACAACCACGATAGGCGCTTTAATGAATTATTCATCCAATTGGACAGTGGACATAAAGAATTCAGGCGGCACAGTAATTAGAACTTTAGCTGGGATAGGGACTTCAATATCAGCCATATGGGATGGTAAAGATACAGCCGGAGTTGTACAGCCGGAGGGTGAATATTCTTATACAATTACTGCAATAGAAATAACTTCAGGTACAACTACCACAAAAGAGAGCGCCAGTAACATCACCATAGACCTGACTCCACCAATTGCCCAGATTACTTACCCTATAGCAGATCAGGAAGTTTATGAGACGGTAACTATAACAGGCACAGCCTCTGATGCTAATAATGAATATCATAATCTCTATTATGGTACAGGCACAAATCCAAGCTCATACACCCTTATTGCATCTTTCACAGTTAATGTTACTAATGGAATACTTTGGCCATGGAATACCCACACGCTGACTAACGGTATTTATATTTTAAAACTCCTTGTAATGGATAAGGCTGGTAACAATGTAGCGGTATTGATACCTGTAACTGTCAACAATGCTGATGTAAGCAATTTTGCCGCATCTGTAAGTTTTAATCCTTCATCAAACCAGTCAAGCGCTATCGGCTATACTCTTGCAAGGGGAGGGTCTGTCACAATCAGAGTGGGCACATATGCTGCTTCCTTCAGGACTCTAATAGAAAACGTCAAAAGACCCGCAGGTGAAAATACTGATTACTGGGATGGAAGAAATTCCCTTGGAGACCTTCTGCCAGCAGGGAGTTATTTAATTACAATAAACTCAGCTACAGACCCTGAACCAATGCCTGTGACAGCGCCGAGAATCAAAGACCCACTGTCAACACCCACAAGATTTGACCCAACAACTACTACCGGTACAACAATTTCTTACAATATAAGCAAAGACTCAATGGTTACTGTAAGCATATATGATTATGATAACAATCTTATACGAAATGTAGCAACCAACATTTCACAGTTACAGGGCAATAATTTTGTAATCTGGGATGGTAAAAATAACAACGGTAATTATGTCTATCCGGGCGCATATATATTTAAGCTAATTGCCGCTGACTCCGATGGAGTCATAGGACCGGAAATAGCAGGCGCAGCACAAGTATATTATTGACATGATAAGGGATAAGAAAGTTGAAGATAAAAAAAGAGGAGAACCATTATGTTTAAACAAAAAATAGCATTAATTTCTGTATTATGTATTTTGTGTTTTGTACTCTGGCGCTCTATTGCAGATACTTCTCCTCCCATAGAAAAAGACCATACAAAACATGACCCAAACAAATGTCATAACCTGCAATTTAATCTTCTTATGCCCACAAGCGGCTTTGTAGATGGAATACAGGTTTTAAGAGGCATTGTTCCAATAAAGATAGAAATGTCTCCTCTATTTCAGGGATATGGAAGGGATACAGGCTATGAGGTCTTCATTTCTATTGACTACACTGGCGTGTTTCAGTATGGGAGCAGAGAGCAAGGCGGTATAGGATTTACAGAAGGAAACATCCTAAATATGACCTATCAATTAAATACAAGAAGTTTAAACAATGGAACTCATTCAATAAATGTTAACGTCACTGACCATTATAATCACTTCGGCAGTGTATTAATGAGGGTTATAGTTGATAATTAGGGAGGGGAAAATGAGATATTTTATTACCATAATTTTATTCTGTATTTTAACCCTTGTGTCAGTCATGGTAAATCCTTCCTCTGTCTTTGCCTGTGCATGGTATGCAGGTGCAGATGGGACAACAAATACAGTTGTGAGCTCAGGACCACAACCCGGTTTCCAGGGATTATTTCCAACATGCGCCGGCGACCCTGTGGATGTGGCAACAGGAAGTTGCACTTATACTGTAACAGACCTTTTTGTTCCCTCTCCAGGTATCCCAGTGGCAATTACAAGGGTTTTCAACAACCTTGACCTCAAAGTTGGCTCAATGGGATGGAACTGGAGATTTTCATTGGATATGAGAATTATTTTTGTAAGCAATTACTCCGGAGACATAACTCATGCAGTTATCATAAACCCAAATGGAAGGCGTGATACTTACACTAAAGGCACAGATAATACATTTAGCCCGCCATCAGGTATTTACAACTCCCTTACCTTGAATGCGGATGGCACTTCTACATTGAAGACAATAGATAATCTTACATATACCCTTAATCAAGGCGGAAGACTTAAAGAGACAGCCGATTTAAATTTAAACAAGCTTACGATAAATTACACAGACAACTCTCCAACAGCAGAGATTACAACGATTGTGGATTCTGTTAATAGAACCTACAACTTTACTTATGAAAACGGTAAGATAAAAACAATCACAGACCCTGTCTTGAGGACAGTAACTTACACATACAATGGTGATCTACTCACCCATGTTACAAACCCTGTTAATGAGACAATAGAATATAGTTATGACCCATCAACTTATTATCTTTTAACAATCAAAAACCCTGCAGGCGTTATTTATCTTACTAACACTTATGACACACAAGGCAGGGTGTTAGCTCAGAACCATGCGGGGAAATTATATGAGTTTACTTATGATAATGGTTATACAACAGTCAGAGAACAAGGACTATACACCTCTATCTATTACTTTAACACCACTTATGGCTTTATAACCCAATACAGAGACCCTTTTAATAAATGGGCTACTTACACATGGGATATAGCTACAAAACAACTCATGAGTGTTACAGACCCTCTTGGGAATGTAACAAGCTATACATATTATCCTGACGGCAAAATCTGGACAATTACACAAACAATCTCAGCTACAGAATCAAAGACTACAACTTTTGAGTATTATGACCAGCAGTATTTTGGCAAGCTCAAAAAAATAACAGATCCCGAAACCAATGTAACAACTTTTACCTATACAAATGATGGGAAGGCAAATTTATACAGCATTGAAGACTACCTCGGCAATATTACTTATTTTGAAGACTACAACTTACAGGGGCAGTTTAGAAGAATAAAAGATGCCAATGAAAAATATACATATATAACCTATGATATACACGGCTATTTAGAATCAATAAAAGACCCTCTAAATAGGATAACCTATTTCACCCATGACATTGTGGGCAACAGGACTCAGGTAAAAGATGCGCTTACCCGTACAACAGATTATGTTTATGAGAACTACACGAGACTAAAGGAGGTCACTGATGCGCTAAATCATAAAACAATTTTTGATTATAATGCTAACGGCAATATTGCAAAGGTTACAGATGCAAAATTGCATGATACCTATTTTGAATACAATTCAATAAACCAACTCACAACCATTAAAGACTATTTCTTAAACACAAAGGCAACATACACTTATGATAGTCGCCATAACCTTGAGCAGATAACAAATACAAGTGGCAGAAAAATAGTTTATACATACGATGCTTTAAATAAAATTAAAACAAAGACGTTATATAAAGAAAACGGGATTGATGTTGATGATTTAGTAAATTACACCTATGATGATTCAGGAAGGCTTACAAACATAAACAATTCATCTGCAAATCTTACATTAGGCTATGACAAAGCCCACAGGCTTACATCAGCAACAACAAGCGGCGCAATGCCGGGAACAACCATATCCTACGAATATTATAAAAACGATATACGAAAAATGATGACAGATGCAGGCGGGGTTTCAAATTATTCCCTGCGTACTGCAATAAATCCAATTGAGACTATTACAACGCCATATATGGGGACTTACACATTTAGTTATGATGCTCTGAACAGAAGGCAGAATATGACAATGGGCAATGGGATAGCTGCAACATACAGCTATGACGATGCATCACAGCTTGGCAGTTTTGTATTTAAAGACGGCGCTGGCACAGTAACATCAAATGAATACCCACTTTACGATGATGTCAGCAATGTCAAAACAGAGGTAGACCTATCTGGTACGCACAGCTATAATTATGATGAGCTTTACAGGCTTATAACTGCAACGCATCCTGCAGGAAATCCCAATGAGTTTTTTAATTATGACTTTGTGGGCAATAGGACTGATAGTCATCTTTCAAGCTCTTATACAACCAATGAACTAAACAGATTAACGGAAGATAATAGCTTTATTTATGGTTATGATACAGATGGGAATATTACAAGCAAACAGAACAAGACTACAAATGAAACAACATATTTCTATTACGATGCAGAGAATAAGCTTGTGCAGGTTGATAAGTATAATTCAACTCCAACTTTAATCTCGTCTGTATCTTATTCATATGACGGATTCGGGAGACGTATTAAGAAGAACGTTAATAGTACCGTTACATATTACATTTACGACAATGAAGATATAAGATTTGAGACTGATGCTGTAGGGACAATTACTGCCGAATATACTCATGGGCATGGGATAGACGAACCATTGGCTATGCGTAGAAGCGGGGCAAACTATTATTATCACACTAATGGATTAGGCTCAATTACCGCTTTAACAGACTCTACAAAGGCAGTTGTGCAGTCTTATGTCTACGATTCTTTTGGCCAGATTATCTCACAAACAGGCACAATCACAAATCCATATACCTTTACAGGCAGAGAATACGATGCCGAAACAGGAATGTATTATTACAGGGCAAGATATTATGACGCCACAATTGGAAGATTTATAAGCGAAGACCCTGTTGGCTTTGCAGGGGGTGATGTGAACCTGTATGCGTATGTCGGAAATAATCCTGTGAACTTTGTGGATCCGTTCGGGTTGTATGATTGCACATATTCTATAAGCAGCCATACAATGACATGCACGCCTACAAATACGGCTGTCGGTGCCCCATTTAATAGCGGCAATTATGTTTCTGGAAATAACACAGGTCTTTCTGGTCCTCTAACTGCGCAAAATAACCCTGCTTTTAGTGGCGTTCCCTTTCAGGGGCCAATACCTCCGGGTAATTATACTATTGGTCCTCAGCGACCTAATTCGAGTCGAAGGAATCTGATTCCTGATCCCACTAATAATATGCAAGACAGGAATAACTTCCAGATTCATGGGTGCGGGAATCCAAATACTTGTTCTCAGGGGTGTATTGCTGCAACCACAAACGTGACGCGTGATAGGTTGAATTCTCTTTTGTCACAGGAAGAAGGTAACAATATCCTGCATGTTGTACCGTAGCCGTAATTTATCTATTGGAAAGATTAAGGAGAGTTTATGTTCTTGAACAATCGGCGCGATAAACTTGTGCTATTGCACAGTATATTATTTGGCTTCCTCTTATGTTTTCTTACAGCGTTTTCATCTTTGGCTGATGCTCAAAATAGAAACTACTACAAAAATCCTAAGGTGATATTAGATGAGGTTTCAAAGCAAGGAGCGCGCACGATTGTATCTGAGCTATATAATCATCCTACCGAATGGAATTTTGTTTTACAGCATATTGCCACAGGTACAAAAACGTGGTTGAAAGTGGCTGTTGCACTTCATCCCGGTTCTGATGCAGGAGCAAGTGAAATGTTGACCTTATCAGTTGGTGAAGCCCTTGAACGATCACCTTCGAATGTCTTCAAGGTTGCGTTGACTGAGTTTCAATTAGAAGCTATTTGTAGTGGTCCAGATGTAGATGATGAGCGTTATAATTCTTACAGTCTTGCAATAAAGGCTATTAATCAAAGGCAAAAGAGCATCTCAGCTATTGCCGAGCCGAAGCTCAAAATTATTTCTACTAAATGTATTCAATTGTTAGAAGAAGCGAAGTCTGGAATTGCAAAATTTCATAAGAATGTAAGAATGGAGTCAGGCTTGACTATTGACATTTATACATATGCGTAAAAATGGGGCAATTTATTATTATCACACTAACGGATTAGGCTCAATTACAGCATTAACTGACTCTACTAATGCAAGAATGGGGTCAGGCTTGACTATTGATATTTATACGGTCTTCTGTTATTCTTTTTCATGGCAAGAAAACCGAGGGTAGAGTATGAGGGTGCATTTTATCACGTAATAACCAGAGGGAATCAGAGACAAAATACATTCAAAGACAAAGAAGACTTTTTAAAATATCTTAAGATACTTTCCAGATACAAAAGCCAATATAAATATTTTCTTTATGCGTTTGTTCTTATGAATAACCATGTGCATCTATTGATTGAGACACAGAAAACTCCTCTATCCAAGGCACTTCAGGGAATCAATCAGAGTTACACAATATACTTCAACAGAAAATACATGACAGAAGGGCATTTATTTCAGGGCAGATACAAAGCAATACTGTGCGACAGAGATGAGTACTTACTGTCTCTTGTCAAATACATACATCTTAACCCTGTAAGAGCCAATGTAGTTAAAACACCTGACGAATATCTATGGAGCAGTCATGGGAGCTATATCAAAAGTGGAAAAGGCATAGTTGATGAAGAACAGGTTTTAAGGATGTTTTCAGAAGACAATACAAAAGCAAGAAAGCTTTATCGTTCATTTATAAATGCTGACTTAGCAGTTAAAAAAGAAGATGTATACCGTACAATTGATCAGAGGATAATGGGGAATGAAGAATTTGCAGAAAAAATATTGGATAAATATAATGAAGAACCGGGGCAGACAAGAAGACAAAAAGAATACACATTATCTGAGATAGCCGGAGGGATAGAGAAGGCTTATGGGATTATACTCAAGCAGATTCGAAGCAAGGCTAAGGATAGGGACATTTCTTTAGGGAGAAAACTGATTAGTCTTGTAGCAAAAGAGTATGGATATGCAGGCAGAGAGGTTGCCAAATATATACAGAAGGATCCGGCTATGGTTACGCGGTACTTAAAAGAGAAAGATGACTTAAAAGGGGAAGTGGAAAAAACAATTAAAACGGTGCGGGGTGAACAATAAAATGTCAATAGTCAAGTCTGACCCCTTTTATTTTAAGCTTGACAAAACAGCAAAACTCCTGTTAATAATTAGTTATGTGTAAAAGACTAATACTATATATTAGTCTCGTGTGTATTATTGTTGTTTTCACGTCACCTTCTTATTCACAGGATAAGGCTGAACACACGGGTACGGCAAATAATCATTCTGCATCAACGGTTAACCACAGGATAGATTTCTCATCCGAATATTCACTGGCCCAGAGCCTGCTTCAGAAAGAGTCTCCTGCACAGGTCATTGAGGAAAAACCTGTGACTGCACTCTCTTTACCTGATGCCTCTGCCCCTGTAACACCGTCCGGCACAGCTTCAGACGGCATCTCAGACGCCATCCCGGTATTAAAGGCGCTTCCTGATACGCTAAAAGATGCAAGGAAGGCGGAAGTTGCGACCCTTTATGAAAATTATGGATTCAACAAGTCGGTTGAACGAAGCCTTAACTACTATTCCAAGAAGATAAAGGAAAAATTCAACGTGGTTCTGGGCCGTTCCGGAAGATACCTTTCAATGATAACGGAAATTTTCAAAGAGAAAAACCTCCCGCAGGAACTCGTCTTTCTCCCGCTGATTGAAAGCGGTTTTAATATGTACGCCTATTCGCCGGCAAGGGCTTCAGGCTTATGGCAGTTTATTGCAGGAACCGGCAAAAGATACGGGTTAAAGATAGACTGGTGGGTGGATGAGAGGCGGGACCCGATTAAGGCAACTATAGCCGCTGCCGATTATCTGAGTGATCTTTATGGAATGTTCGGCTCGTGGAATCTTGCGCTGGCTGCGTATAATGCAGGCGAATGGAGGATAGTCAAGGCTATTGATAAGACAAAGACCGACAATTTTTGGGCCTTGAGGGAAACAAGGCATATAAAAAAGGAGACAAAAGACTATGTGCCTTTTTACATAGCAGCCACAGCAATTGCAAAAGACCCGGAGGGTTTTGGCTTTGAGAATGTAAGTTATAATGAGCCGATGGCATACGATGAAGTTATCATCAACTCTCCGATGGATATAGAGGCCATAGCCCGTTATGCAGAGACTGATGAGAAGGAAATCAGGGATCTTAACCCGGAACTTAAGCGCTGGTGCACCCCCCCGAATGTCTCAAACTACACTGTAAGGGTCCCTGCCGGCACAAGGGAGAAATTTTTAGCCGGCATTTCCAATGCAGAAGACAACAGCTTTTCCATTGAGCGCTACACTGTTAAAAAAGGAGATACCCTAAAGAAAATAGCATCCCGTTTCAGTATATCCACTGATGCCGTTACTGAATTAAACTCCCTTGACAGAAACTCACGGTTGGCGGCAGGCACGACTATTTTAGTGCCTCCCAAAAGCGCTGCCTCTCTAACAAAAGACACGGAAGTCTCAAACAAGAAAAAATCTTCCACGAAATCCAGGAAGGCATCCAAAAAGAGAAGAAACTATCTCGTGACCTCTGCAGAAAAGAAAGGCAAGACGTCCTGATTGTCCTGTCTGTAACACTTCTTTACACTTTATGTGGTGTCATTCTGGCTTGTCCAGAATCGTTCCCCTTTTTAAAAGAAGGATTCCCGACAAGCGGGAATGACAGAATTGTGTAAACTTATTTCTGAGACACCACACTAACGGGCAGAAGTTGCCGGCTTCTCTTCCTTCGGCAAACCGGCTCCAATTTTTGACCTGGCTTCAGCGCTCCATACTGAACCGGGAAATTCCTTGATAAGCTCCTCATATTTTTTCTTTGCATCTTCCGGTTTCCCGAGCGTCTCATGAAGCCGCGCCTGCTGAATTAATGCAGTATCCTTAAACACTCCGTTTTTAAATTTTTCAAGAACCTGCAGCGTTTTTAACGCATCGTCGGCCTTGCCGTTATTAACATGCGAAGACGCAAGCTTCTGATAAACAAGCGGGAGCATGCCTTCTTCACCGGGGTATTTGTCAATAAATGAAGCGTAGGACTTTACCGCATTGGCGTAGTCATTGAGTTTATAGTAGCAGTTGCCCAGATAAAACAGCGCAACAGGCGTTGATTTAACCTTGAGCGACTGCTGGTAAAGCTCCAGCGCCTTTTTCAGGCGTTCGTCCTCCTGCACAGGGGATTTTAAATTAATGCCGTAATAATAATTAAACGCCTCCTTTTCAAGCGCATATGCCTTATTAGCCAGTGATGCGGTATAAAACATAACAATAATATATGCGGCAAGGACAGCTCCGACGACAGATGAAATTAAGATAAAGGTTTTCTTTTTTTCCCTGACAAAATCCATTGCATGACTGACAATACCCTTTACCTCTTCTTCCTGAAGCGTTGTTTTTTTTGTGACTCGCTTTTTAATTGCCTTTGGCATTAATTCCCTCCCTAAGGTTATCCAGACCCCAAAACTTTATTAATAAGTTTTTCGGAATTTTGAAAAATCCTTTGCAGCGCATCTTCCGGAATGCCGGCAGAAAGCAGTATTATCCTTGCTTTTTCAATTGTAATCAAGTCCTCAGGGGCATGCGAATCCGTGTTTATCACAAGGGCCGCACCTGTCTTCTCCGCTATCCTGGCAACATGACCGTTTGAAAGGCAGTGCCCCTTTCTTGATGTAATTTCCAGGGCAATACCGGCATCCTTAGCCCTTGCGGCATCCTCTTCGCTGATGAGTCCTGGATGCGTAATAATATCAGCCCCTGCTTCTATGGCAGCGCTGTTTGTGCCATGCGCCACAGGCTCAACAACAGTCTCTCCGTGGACCAGGACAATTTTTGCTCCGAGGGCTCTTGCCCTAAATACGAGTTTCCCAATGAGCCTCGGCGGCACATGAGTAATCTCCGCGCCCGGGACCAGTTTAATCCCAGCGTCTTTTCCAATTTCTTCAACTGCCTGAACAATTCTCGGAATCACAAAATCAATATTTGATGAATCAACGTGGTCCGTAATTGCAAGCCCCCTGTAATTAGCGGCGCACGCCCTCCTTACAAGCTCTGATGGAAGAAGCTCGCCGTCGCTTAAAAGACTGTGCGTATGAAGGTCAATCATAAGTTCGGCTGACAGGCAAATATATTAACATATAAATTATCCTGTTTTCCTTTTTACTTGAGACATAGTTGTAAAATATGATAACTTGATTGTGTGGAAATATTCTTATTTGTAACAGTTAATCTCCTCCTGTTTTATTCCTGGCATGCGCTTCTTTACAGGCGCAGGGGTTATCTTTTATTTGCCGACAGGGTATCAGGCGCTCTGCTCTTATGCCTCTCTCAGATAATACTGACCGAAATGGCGCTCGGCAGTATATTCAAAAAACTCCATGCAGCGCCGCTTTTTATATTAAATATTATTATATCGCTCGGCGTGCTGTCCTTTTGCTCAGCCGGCGGGAAATTAAATTATAGAGACGTCTTCGGAGAAATTAAGGATAATGCAAGCCGCCTGTTAAATATTATAAAGGACAGCCGGATATTACTTATTATCTCAATCCTGTTTTCACTCTACCTGTGCTATCTGATATTCATTGGCTTTCTTTTCCCTTCATACACCTGGGACGCCCTTTTGTACCATCTTCCTATCATGGGATATATTTTGCAGTCAGGAGCTATTGAGCAAATCCCGGACTACTCGCTCATCTATACTTTTCTCAACATATTCCCTAAAAACATCGAGCTGTTTTTCCTGTGGAATGTCATGTTTTTAAAAACCGCCGCAGTTGTGGATTTAAGCCAGATGTTTTTTGTTTTTATAGGGATGCTGTCAATATACGGCATGGCCGTCAAACTCAAAGTTGAAAAGAAATATGCGGCTTTATCCGCGCTTCTTTTTTTCTTTGCCCCTGTGGTAATTCAGCAGTCAACTATTGAGTATGTGGATCTTGCAGTGTCCGCTTTGTTCCTTACCGCAATAAATTTTCTTTTATACATCTGCGCCTCAACCCGGGATACGGCAAAGTATAGATCTGTGCCTGTACTCTTAGCCGGGGCTGCAGCCGGAATACTTCTCGGCTCAAAAGGGTCGGGCGCCTTATTCATCGCCGCCCTTCTGGCAATGATAACGGCATCTGAAACTAAAAAATGGCTTTCAATGCGCAGTGATGGTCTTGCCAATAAAATGAACTTGAAAACCTCAATCATAAAAAATTCATCTTACTTCATCCTGCCTGTAATCCTATTCGGGAGTTACTGGTACATACAAAACTGGCTGCATTACAAAAATCCCGTATATCCGTTTGTAGTCAGGGTTTTTGATAAAGTTATTTTTGACGGGATACTTACAGAGATACTGGACAGCGTCCCTCAGGCTTTAGAAAATTTATCGCCTGCCGCGAGCCTTTTGCAAGTATGGCTTGAAAAGGAAAGCGCTTATATTTACTCGGCGTATTTAAGCGGATTTGGCGCTCTCTGGTTTATATTGTTTCTGCCGGCTGTCATTTTCTCGCTTGCTTATGCAATAAAGGAAAAGCGTTATGATTTCCTGCTCATAGCTGCGGTTGCGGTGTTTACCTTTGCCCTTTCACCGAGGAACTGGAACCCGCGGTATGTCATCTTCATATTTGGTTTTGGTAGTTTGTCTTTTGCATTTTTACTTAACCGGATCGGAGAAAAAAGCAAAGCGCCGGAGTTTCTTGCCCTGATATTTGTGTTATACACTATTTTCACATCAAACTCCCTCTGCATAACTCCCAATAAGATTAAAGAGTTTGCGCAATTACCTGCAAAGGAGCGCACACTTGCAAAAATGAATACGCCGTGCCTCTCAACACAAAAGGGCGACTACGGTATGTGGTCCTGGATTAACGCCAATGTATCTGCCGGCAAAACTCTGGCCTACACATTTGAGCCTCTATTGACAGCTCCGCTGTGGAATAACAATTTTTCAAACAGGATTATTTATCTAAGGGGGAAAAATATAGTTGACTGGCATGAAAATTTACATAAAAACAATGCAGCCTACGCATTAATTTTGCGGAAATCCATTGAAAACTGGTGGCTGACGGAATTAGAAAAATTCAGACACATTCCGCGGTGGGAAACCATTTACAATGAATTCAAGATAGTATATTCTGATAAAGAATACATCATATTAAAAATTGCTGAATAAAATACCAAAAGGGGGATGAAATGAGATTTAAAAATATTGTTTGTTTAGCAGTCGCGATTTTTGTTTTTTCAGCTTTGGTACTATCTGCATCCAGAGGTGCGACTGCACCTGCAAAGCGCATATATGTGGTCAACGGCGGCAACAGCATGGTTTCAGTTATTGACAGCAAAAAAAATGAGGTGGCGGCAACAGTGAGAGTAGGCGTATGGCCTGCCGGAATAGCAATTGACAGCGCAAGTAAAAAGGCGTATGTGGCAAATTCCAATCCCGGAGACAATAGTGTTTCAGTCATTGACCTTAAAAGCAATACTGTAAAAACAACAATAAAGGTGGGCAGAGAGCCAATGCATGCGGCAGTGAATCCTGAAGTTAAAAAAGTTTATGTTGCACACACAAAAGAAAATACAGTCTCGGTCATTGATACTGCAAGCAATAAAGTCGTAAACACAGTGACAGTCGGAGCCGCACCTTTTGACATTGCCGCTGCCGGCAAAAAAGTTTATGTGACCAATTCCGGCGGCGATACAGTCTCAATTATTGACGCAGTAAGCAATAAGGTAACTGCAACTGTAAAATGCGGGAAAGGACCCCTCGGCATAGCCGTAAATAATACAAAGGCATATGTTGTTAATAATGGCGAAAATACTGTATCGGTAATTAATACCGCAGATAATAAAATTGTTGCAACAATAAAGGTCGGCAGAAACCCGTGGTATGCAGCAGTTGACGCTGTTCATAACAGGGCATATATAACCAACAGGGATGATGCCGCCGTCTCGGTTATTGATACCACAAACAATAAAATAATTGAGACAATAAAAGTCGGCGTAAAGCCTACGGGCGTGGCAGTGGACCCTGAAAACAACCGGGTCTATGTCGCCAATCATAAGGATATTTCCGTTTCGGTGATTGATTCTGCAACAAATAAGGTGATTAATATAATCAAGCTGAGCCTGACGCCCGACAGCCCGTATGCCGGCTCGCCATGGGGCATAGCGGTGTATTAATCCTTCTACTATAATGTTCTCTAGTTATTCCTATGGATGCCCTTTATATTTCCCCCTCCCTTGACGGGAGGGGGTGTGGGGGAGGGTGTTATTTAGCCAACCTTCTTTACATAAAACAAATATAATAATATTGAGTTTTACTTCATATCTATGATATTATACACATATAGTTACACATATCATGGAGGTAAAGTGAAACGCACAAATATCATGCTGACTGACGAACAGCATAAAAAACTGAAGTCTTATGCAAAAAAAGAGAAGGCAACCCTCGGAGAACTTGTGAGGGAATCTATAGAAGCTGCATACGGGAAAAAAGATGCCGTAGAACACAGAAAAATGATTGCCCTTAACGCCTACAAAGAAGGGCTTATCAGCATTGGGAAGCTGTCAGAGATTTTAGGACTTGACCTTATCAGTACAAGGCGTTATCTGAAAGAGCACGGCATTGCCATCGGTATTCAGGCATTAGCCGATATTAAGCAGGACGCAGTGAATGCCTGAGATTGTATTTGATAATTGTGTCCTGAGTAATTTTGCATTATCAGATTCCCTCCATATTATTAAAAGCCTTTACGAAAACAAAGCATACATTACGGATTTTGTGTCTTCTGAGAACCTGAAGGGAATTTTCAGCGGTTATCAGGGGCTTGTCAAAATAAGAGAGGCTGCGAGAGACGGCTGGCTTAAGGAAACCGCATTAAAAAACATGAAGGAAAAAACTCTTTTTGAATCACTCGCAGTATCAATCGGGTTTGGCGAGGCATCAGGCATTGCCGTTGCAAAAACAAGAGGCTTTGTTTTTGCCTGTGATGATAAAGCGGCAAGAAGAGAGGCAGGGCTTTTAGGCGTAAAACTTACCGGCACTATCGGCATTCTCATCAAAGGCGTAAAAAAGAATGTTATTAATTCCCGACAGGCTGACAAAATTTTACACCGTATGACCGCTTATGGATTCTATTGTCCCGTCAGCTCAATAAAGGAAATTCTTTAGAGCCTTAGCCCCCTCAAACAATAACCCCAATTAACCAACCAATTTAATAATTTCATGGAATTTGCTAAAATCTAATAATGAAGAAACATTTTATGATATGCGTTGCTAATCATGGTTATGAAGCGTCATTGGAGATTAGAAAAATATATGAAGTGTTAGCCGACAGAGAAGCTGAGAGACATCACCAGACAAGAGTCATTGATGAGTCCAGCGAGGACTACTTATACCCCGAGGAGTACTTTGCCCCCGTACGATTACCATCCGTCACAAAAGAAAAATTAGAACTGATAGCAGCCTGATAATAGAATCTATCGGACAACTGATAGCCGCCACTGATTTAGGGCGTTATATCCTAAAAACATGACAGTAGAATATCATGCCTAAATATCAGGTGGAATCAATTACGTATGCAGCTTACATTAGGGACTAATATTCAATTTTGCATATTAGTCCCCGAGAAAGTGTAATAAACTTCTTCAGATAACATAAAACTGGGTTTTTTTATTGACTACATAATCAAAATTATGATACCGTTCAGATAATAACTGGTGCCCTCGCTCCGCTTCGGGCAGGTAGTCGGACGGAAATAGCGGACGGAAATAGGGGACGGTTCTATTAAATAAAAATATGCTGCATTAAAACATCTCTATCCCGCAAACTCTTTATCTGAAAACATCGGATAATGTTTTTTATTGAGCGTCCAGAGTTTAAACGCGTTTATCTTCGCGGCGGCTCCGACAAGGGCGTCTGCAATTGTTACATTATGCGAACCTTCATACTTGTTAAGAAACTCGCCGGCTATTCTTCCGATATTTTTGTTAATGTCTATTACATTAAGCGTTTCCAAAAATGCTTCAACTTTCAGCCGCTCTTTTGTCCGCAAGCCTTTGTAAATTTCAGCTACCTGAACAGGCGTGATAAAAACATACCCTTTAGTTTCGGCAGTTATCTGCTTGAAAGTTTCCCCTACGGACCTATCGCCCCTTAATATCCAGATAAGAACATCTGTATCAATAATTATCATAACTTCCTGTCTTTTCTTAGCACCCTTATATAACCGTCTACATCAAAGTCCCTGTCTTTCCAGACGCCGGACACATCCTCCAGTGTTTTTATAATTCTTTGCACTTTCCTGTTCATTTTTTCCTTAATGCTTTCCCTTATAATCTCTGATATGGTAGCGCCCTTTGCCCTGCTTTCTTTTTCCAGATAACCATATGTATTTTCGTCTATATATATCTGTGTTCTTTTCATTACTGCCTCCTTATGATGTATATATACATTATACAAATAAAAACAAGGAAAAGTCAAAAATATCAGGCTCTGTGTCTCTGCATTTTCATGCTCTGCCTACGAAAGCCCTAATGCAACCCATAGGGCATCATCCAACTGCCCTATAACTACTGTTTATCCGCCTCCAAACTCCTCTTCCGCCTCTTTCACAATCTCACCCGGGACGTCTGTGTATTTCGGGGAAAAATGGAAGACCTCCAGTCTTCCCGCCCCTGCCTCTCTGGCAATCCTGCCTGCCTCTTTTGCAGTAAGATGATACCGCTCCTTTGCCCTGTCATCATCCCTGTCTAAAAAATACGCCTCAATGTACAGGACATCCGAGCCTTTTGCAAGGTCTATAATCTTTTTCATGTTTTCTTCTGTGCCGATGGTGTCAACGACATAAGACAATTTCTGCCCTCTGGTTATATTAGCTATGTATTTGAGTTCTGAGAAATTAAACTGTTTATCATTAATTTTAAAAACCCTGTCCGCGGCTCCATCCCGTATAGCCTGCTTAAGCTCTCCAAGCCATTGCCCTACGGGAAGGTCTAATTTATTTAATTCAGCCTTATCAATATTTATGTGGTAATCCTCCTCCATGCTGAACGCAAGGCATGGAATCTGATGGTCAAGAACTGCCGCCTCCACTTTAAAAAAAGAATCTTTAAGCAAAACACCGTCAAAAGACGCTGATGCCGTATTTTCGCGCTTAAAGGAATTCTGTGTCCTGAAACGTGCCTTTGTGACAGTCTTTTCATTAATCTCCGCAGCTTCAATAATCAGGGGGTAATCTCCTATGAGATTCCATGTATAGCCTTTAAGCTTTCCCTCAATGCGATCCAGAAAACCCTCAGGCCCATAGAGTCTCATAGGCTCTTCTTTCCTCAGATGGAGCCTCAGGATATTATCAAACCCGATAAAGTGGTCCACATGCGTATGAGAGATAAATATATCGCTTACTTTGAGAATATCCCTTGCAGAGAGGTTCGCAGTAAAACCTGCATCAAAAAGAAACGCCCTGCTTTCCCTCAAGAGCCTTACATAAAGCCCTGGGTCTTCAAACGGTCCGTTAACAAGTCTTGCATGAAAAGAAGGTTTCATGAAGAAATTATAACTTAAATAGTGATATAATATTAAGAAATTTCAAATTCTAAAATTAAAAATTAAGGTTTTGATTTTTAATTTTCTTTTAAGGGGGATTCAATGCCTGAACTAAGAAAAGACCCTGTTGTCGGCAGATGGGTTATCATCTCGGTAGAAAGGGGTAAAAGGCCGGCTGATTTCAGCCTGGGCGCAGCCGCTAAAAAAGGAGGATTTTGCGCTTTCTGCAGGGGAAACGAGCACACCACTCCGCCGGAGATTATAGCCTTCAGACCTGATGGAAGCAAACCCAACACCCCGGGCTGGACGCTCCGTGTCGTCCCAAACAAGTTTCCGGCTCTTCAGATAGAAGGTCATCTGGATAAAATCGGCGAAGGCATCTATGACAAGATGAACGGCGTCGGCGCTCATGAGGTTATAATAGAAAACCCAGACCATAATTCCTCTTTGTCAACAATGCCGCTGAAGTCGGTTGAAGATACGCTCTGGGCATATCACTACAGGATTTCCGACCTTAAGAAAGACCTGCGTTTCAAATATGTGGTTGTATTTAAGAATGAAGGCGAGGCGGCAGGCGCATCGCTTGAACATTCGCATTCACAGCTTATCGCGCTTCCAATTGTGCCGAGTCAGGTGACCGAAGAAATAACAAATGCAAAACATTACTATGACAATAAAGAACGGTGTATTTTCTGCGATATAATACGTCAGGAGCTGTCAATGAGGACAAGGGTGATTTCCGAGAACAAGGGATTTATCGCCCTGGCCCCGTATGCCCCGAGGGCGCCTTTTGAGACATGGATTCTGCCGCAGAAACACGAATCAGCATTTGCGCCTGACGGTAATTTTTCCATGTTGGCCGAGATACTGCAGCGCACCATGAAACAGATAGACAAAGTCCTTGACTACCCTCCTTACAACCTAATGCTTCACACATCTGCCTTCAATGACGAGGTAAATGAACACTACCACTGGCACCTTGAGATAATGCCTAAGCTCACAAAGATTGCAGGCTTTGAATGGGGCTCAGGTTTCTACATAAATCCAACTCCTCCGGAAGAGGCGGCAAAATTTATGAGAGAAGCGAAGATATGAGAAAATTCCAAATCTCAAATTTCAAATCTCAAATTTTTTAATATGCAGATACTTATCGCATCTCCTGAGGCGCTGCCTTTTGTAAAAACAGGCGGGCTTGCGGATGTCGCCGGAGCGCTTCTTAACGAATATGCGCGCATGGGGGAAGATGCAGCCCTAATATTGCCGCTTTATCGGAAGATTAAAAAAAATGCCGGCAAATTTAACATTAAGCCTGCAGGCAGGAAAATAACCGTTCCCGTGGGCGGCAATATTGAAGAGGGAATCCTCTGGGAAGGAAAGACTGCCGAAGGAGGCAGGGCATATTTTATAGAAAATGACAAATTCTACGGCAGGGACGATTTATACGGAACGCCTGAAGGCGACTTCCCTGACAATGCCGGGCGGTTTACATTTTATTGCCGCGGAGTGCTTGAGGCGGTAAAGGCGTTAGAATTGAATATTAATGTCATACATTGCAATGACTGGCAGACGGGATTAATTCCGGTCTACACTAAGACAATATGCAAAAATGAATTTCCTGAAATCGCAACTTTAATGACTATTCACAATCTTGGTTATCAGGGATTATTCCCTTCCCATGACCTGCCTCTGACAGGGTTCGGGTGGGAGATGTTCAATATGGAGGCCTTGGAGTTTTACGGCAGGATAAATTTTCTTAAAGGCGGTATTGTATTTGCAGACGCCGTAAGCACGGTAAGCGGTAATTACGCAAGGGAAATTCTCACCCGCGAGTATGGTTTCGGCCTTGAAGGCGTGCTTGCCAAAAAGAGTAAAAACCTCTGCGGCATCATTAACGGCATTGACTACAACGAGTGGGATCCTGAAAATGACAGCCTCATTCCGGTTAATTACAGCAGGGGAAAATTATCAGGAAAGGCTGCTTGCAAAAAATCCCTGCAAAAGACATGCGGTCTTCCGCAGAAGGATGTCCATCTTATCGGCATGGTCACACGGCTCTCCGCGCAGAAAGGGCTGGACCTTGTTGCAGATGCAATGGAGGGGATTACCGGGTTGGGGGCTCAGATGATAATCCTTGGAAAGGGAGACGAGTCATTCCACAAAATATTTCTCGACCTCAAGAAAAAATATAAGGAAAAGCTCTCCGTTACCATTGGTTTTGACGACAGGCTTGCACATAATATTTATGCGGGTTCTGATTTTTTCCTGATGCCGTCAAAATATGAGCCCTGCGGACTGGGGCAGTTGATAGCCCAGCGGTACGGTGCAATACCCATAGGAAGAGCAACAGGCGGAATTGCCGATACGGTCATCCCGTACAACCCGGCAGACGGAAGCGGCACAGGGTTTTTATTTGAAGAATATTCACCGGAGAAACTGCTGGAAACAGTCAGGACCGCGTGCAGTCTGTTCAGTGACAAAAGACACAGGCTGAAACTCAGGAAAAACGCCATGTCACAGGATTTTTCATGGAGGAAATCGGCAAAAGATTACCTCTCTCTTTATAAAAAGATACTTAGAGGCAGGAATTAATAAAATGTTTGAGGCCATTGAAAATAGAAAACATGAATATAAGCTGCAGGAAGCCGAGATTCTGACAAATGTTGCATGCATCGTCAACTCAACGCTTGACCTGAAGGACATTTTCAATAGAATTACGCAGCTTGTGGCAAAGAGTTTAAAAAAAGATGTCTGCTCCATTTATTTGGTGAAGCGTGAAAAGAATCTCATATGTCTTGAAGCCACAAAAGGTCTTAATGAGGAGTCAGCAGGCGTTGCCTGCATGCCAATCGGAGAGGGAATAGCCGGCTGGGTAGCCAAGGAACTTCAGCCTCTGGCTGTTGAAGACATAAGAAAAGAGCCGCGGTTTAAGGATATTCCGATAACAGGGGCCAGCGATTTTCTTTCAATGCTTGCAATCCCGATTTTGAGGGATGATAAGGCGATAGGGGTTATAACGCTTCAGACACAGAAAACTTATGTTTATACACCTGAAGAGATCAGCATGCTTACGATAATCTCCCACAATATAAGTTCTGCCATACGAAATGCTGAACTTTATAAGGACTCTAATATTCGTCTTCATGAATTGCAGACAATTCATGAACTCGGCAAGGCAGTAGCTTCTATTTTACATCTTGATACACTCCTTCCATACATATGCAAGGAGGTATCAAGACTCTTTAATGCAAGGGGCTGCATACTCAGACTTATAGAGGAAGGAGAGGTCGGAATAAAGGCGTCTTATGGCCTGCCGAAGGAGATTGAGCAAGCAATGAGCCTTAAACTCGGAAATGGAATTGCCGGATGGGTGGCTCAGACAGGAGAGCCCCTGCTGGTTGATGATGTTTCAACCATGCCGGAGAATCTGCGCATCCCGGGGATTGAAGCAACGTCCGTGCTATGCGTACCGCTTAAGGCAGGCGAACGCCTGATAGGGACTCTGGGGCTTTATGACAAGAAAGATGAGCATGGGGTTACAACCTTTTCCCATGATGACCTTGAACTGCTTGTCACCTTTGCGTCGGTATCGTCCATTGCAATTGAAAATGCGCGCCTTTACAAAACTGAAACTGAAAAAGAGAAAAAAATACTGTCGCTTTACTGGGAGGTCATACAGACAAAAGACTACCTTGAAAGCATTATAGATAACTCTGCCGATGCAATCATCACCTCTGACATAGACGGGCTTATTACCTCATGGAATATGGGGGCTGAAAAAATTTACGGCTATACTGAGGATGAGGTTTTGGGAAAATTTCTTCCAATGGTTCCGGAGCGTCTGATAGAAGAAGAAAAACAGGCGCTGATAAAAATAAAACAGAAAGAAACGATAAGAAACATAGAGGCGCTGAGACAGACAAGAGATGGAAAACAGATAGAGGTGAGCCTGACGCTGTCCCCGATACTTGACTCCGCAGGCAATGTCACTGGAATAACCGGAATCTCCAGAGACATTTCTGAGAAAAAGAGGGTTGAAAATCAGCTTATAAGAAAAAATCAGGAATTGTCAAAATTGTTTTTTATAAATTCGGTTGTCAGAAGCACTCTTGAGCTTGATGCCCTTTTAAGGATGGTGCTTACCGTTGTCACAATGAGCGACGGTCTTGGTTTTAACAGGGCGGTTCTTTTTCTTGTGGATGAGTCTAAAAATGTTCTTAAAGGAGAGATGGGCGTTGGGCCTGCAAGCCATGAGGATGCAGGGCATATATGGGGCTCGCTTGAGGGGAAAAGCCTTGAGACCATGATAGAGGAAATTGAAGGAGGGGTATTTAGGACAGACACCTATCTTAATGAGGTAAGCAAGCATTTGGTTATAAACCTTAACACCGAATGCATACTTTCAAAATGCATTAAGGAGATGACTCCGATTAATGTTGCAAGCGCCTCGGAAAACCCTCTTGCAGAGCCTGTTTTAATTCAGGAGCTTGGCACAGAAGCATTTGGAGTCATCCCGCTCATTACAAGAAATAAGGCCATCGGGCTTATCTGGGTTGATAACCTTTTCACCAGAAGGGCGATAAAGGACGAAGACTTGCATTTTCTGATGGGATTTACAAGCCACATAGCTTCGGCAATTGAAAATGCAAGACTTTTTGAGGAGATTTCCCTTGCTCAGTCCGAGCTTCAGAACATATTTGAGTCAATATCAGATATGCTTTACTTTAATGACAAGGATTACAACATAAGACATGTAAACCAGGCCGTGATAGCGAGAATCGGAAAACCCGAAGAAGAAATAATAGGCAAAAAGTGTTATGAAATATTTCATGGCAGAAGCGAGCCGTGGAACCAGTGCCCGCATCATCAGACAATCAGCACAAAAAAGGCATATGTCGGAGAAATAGAAGACCCTCATCTCGGCGGCACTTTTGTTGTATCAAGCTCCCCGATTTTTGATTCGGCAGGCAATCTTGCAGGGACCGTTCATATCTCACGCGACATAACAGAGATGCACGCCCTGAAGAACAGGGTTGTCGCCGCTGAAAGAATGGCTGCGCTCGGTGAAATGGCTGCGCGGGTAGCGCATGAAATAAGAAATCCGCTTGTCTCTGTTGGCGGCTTTGCACGCAGGCTTGAGAAAAAGTTGAGCGGCAACCTCCGCGACTATGCAAATATTATCGTTGAAGAAGTCAGCAGGCTTGAAGATATATTAAAAGATATTTTGGGTTTTGTAAGGGCCACGAAAATAACAAAAAAGAAGATAAATATAAACGAGATTGTTGACAACACAATAAATTTCATCACCCATGAGACGCTGGAAAGGGGAAATATCCTCGTTAAAGACCTCCTGCCCGCACCGATAATAACAACCATAGACCCGCAGAGGATTAAGGAGGCAATATTAAATGTTATTGCAAACGCCAATCAGGCCACTGACCATGGTGTGGTTACTGTAAAAACAAAACAGGAAGGCAGGGAGGCGATTATTGAGGTCACAGATACAGGCTGCGGCATCAAACAGGATGACCTTAAGAATATTTTCAACCCGTTTTTTACTACAAGGCCCCATGGAACAGGTTTGGGGCTTGCCATTACACACAGGATTATTGAGGAGCATAACGGCAGGATAACGGTAGAAAGCATATGGGGCGGTGAAAGGGATATTGACGAGAAAGGAGTATTGAGCGGTACGGGAGGCACGACTTTCAGAATTTATCTGCCGCTGGACGAAGGACAAAATTAAAGATACAAAGATACAAAATTCACGATACAGGATACATGATGCAGGATATTAAACATGAATCGCAAATCATTTTACTTTTTCAACATATTATCTTAAAATAAGGAGGGTAGACATGAAGATACTTATTGTAGACGACGATCAGCATATACAACTGCTCTATAAGGAGGAGCTGGAAGAGGAAGGCTACGAGGTAGTTGTTGCGGGAACAGGGAAAGAAGCGCTGACATTGTTTGATAAGGAAAAACCTGATATTGTAACACTGGATATTCTTATGCCTGATATAGACGGCATTAGTCTTCTAAGGATGATGAAAGAACAGCGGCCCAAGGTTCCGATCATTATGTCAACGGCTTACGACTATAAAGACAATTTTTCCGTATGGGCTTCTGAGGCTTATCTGGTAAAGTCGTCAGACCTTAATGAACTGAAGGCAACAATTAAAAAGCTTACAAACATGTAAGCTAAACCAGCCGCTAAGCGCAGTAATATACTTCGGCATAATGTCGTCCGGCTGCGTTTTAAGATCCAGGCGGTAATCATACGAATCCCGCATTTTTATAAAATTGCATCCGCCTTAAAAGCCTCCCACTATCCTTTCTCAATAAGTATTTACAAAAAAATCCCTTATTTGTTAATATTAAAGACAGTATTTAGTGAGTAATAGCAAAATGGTTAAGGGGCGAGGATAATCAAATAGCAGCAAAGGGGCACTTGACCCTTTTTCTCATGCCACTTTCTTTATACTGTTTACTATTCACTAAGGAGAGGTGGCCGAGAGGTCGAAGGCAGCCGCCTGCTAAGCGGTTGTGGGGCTAATAACTCCACCCAGGGTTCGAATCCCTGCCTCTCCGCCAGTAAAAAGCAGTTCTAAGTTATGAGTTATGAGTCAGATAACCCATAAACTTTAATATAAATAACTTTTAACTGGAAACTAAAAAAAAAGGAGGATTTAAGATGAAGAAGTTCTTGGCAGTTTCAGCAGTTGCAGGAATGATCCTGCTGTCAGTCGTTGCATGTAAGAAAAAGGAGGAACAGCCTGTCCCAAAAACCTTTTCACAGGAAGGCCAGGCAGGCGCGCCGGCTTTGCCGCCCGGACATGGACCTACAGGCTCAATCGGCCCGCTCACAGTATCTGTACCGCCTGATGTAAAAGGCAAATGGTCTGCAGTTAAGCTAATTATAGACGATAAAAAAACAAAAAAGACACAGGAGTACACAGTTGGCCTTAGCAGTGAATTGAAGATTCCTGATTCAAACCTGACGGTTAAGGTAAGCGACTTTCTGCCGGATTTCAAGATGAACGGCAATATTATTACCTCAGCGTCCAATAATGCCAACAATCCGGCTGCCGGCATATCAGTTTACGAGAGCGGCAAACAGATATTCCCGGGCTCAGGTGAAGGCGGATGGCTTTATGCAAAGTTTCCCAACATACACCCTTTCCAGCATGACCGGTTTGGCATCACCCTTAAAGAAGGGGTAAAAAAGTAGCAAGGGAGTTAACGGTTGACAGTTGACAGTGGGATAAAACTGTCAACTGTCCGCTGTGAACTATTTTTAAAGCGCCCATAGCTCAGATGGATAGAGCGACGGACTACGAATCCGAAGGTCGGGGGTTCGACTCCCTCTGGGCGCGCTGTAGTAATTTATGCAGACTGAAATTTGCGCTGTATGCGAAAAGCCTGTAAAAGACTGTATATGTTGTCCTGAATGCAGTCATATCTGCAGCCTTGATTACGGAGAGGAATACTGTCCTGTCTGTTTCCCTGAAAAAAATCCTGATGAGCGGTTTATGCGTCTTGCGCTGACAGAGGCGCAGAAGGCATTTCTCAGGGATGAGGTTCCAGTCGGTGCAGTTCTTGTAAAAAACAACATTGTCATAACATCGGCTTGCAATATGAGGGAGACGGAAAACGATCCTTCAGCGCATGCAGAGCTGACAGCGCTCAGGGATGGGGCTTCCCTGCTTAAAAGCTGGCGTTTGACAGATGCAGTCCTCTATGTAACCAAAGAGCCCTGTGTTATGTGTGCGGGGGCCATGGTTAATGCAAGGCTTGGCAGGGTTGTTTACGGGTGTGCGGATGAAAAGGGCGGTGCAGTCAACAGCCTTTACCGGATACTTTCAGACAAAAGGCTGAATCATCAGGTTGAAGTTGTCTCAGGTGTTTTAGCGGACGAATGCGCCGCATTACTCAGGGATTTTTTTCAAAAACGCAGATAGGTATTATCTGTAGTGATTAATATTTATCTTTACAGGCATTGTAATTTATTAATGTCAAATTACAAAGCTCAAATGCCAAATGAAGGTTAAAGTTTAAATGATTATTTGCTTATTGTTTATTTGATCTTTATTTGAAATTTGGATTTTGAAATTTGAAATTATCTCAGACACATAGGCAGAGATTGGCTTAAAAAAAATTGGAAGGATGGCAGAGCGGTTGAATGCGGCGGTCTCGAAAACCGTTTCCCGATTTATTCGGGACGCAGGTTCGAATCCTGCTCCTTCCGCCATAAAAATCAGTGATGAGTGACCGGTTGAAAATATTGCTGATTGTTTTTTAAATGCAGTTAGTTTTTACTGATCACTGATTACTGCAGTTAAACGGAGAGGTGTCCGAGCGGCCGAAGGAGCACGACTGGAAATCGTGTAGGCGTTAATAGCGTCTCGCGGGTTCAAATCCCGCCCTCTCCGCCATGAACATCAGTGAACAGTGACAAGTGAACAGTTAGAAAATTATAATAATAAAATTTCAAAGTTAGTTGTTTTTACTGTATACTGACACTGACAACTGACACCGACACTGTCTTAATAATTGTCAGGCTTTTGGGCCCTGTGCGACAGGGTGCTGTAAACTCCGCCAGGTTCGGAAGGAAGCAACGGTAAGCAGTTGCCCCGTGTGCCGCAGGATTACCTGAAAGCCTGACTTAAACTACAGTTAACTGTTAACAGTTATAAGTTAAGAGTTAAGGAATTTTTAATTAAAATGTATTTTAAAACTATTCACTGTTCACTGACAACTGTCAACTGTTAACTGATTTGATATGAGTTATCTTGTTCTTGCAAGGAAATGGAGACCTCAGGGCTTTGACGAACTGACAGGGCAGGAGACGCTTGTCAAAACCCTGAAAAACGCCATCACAGGCGGTAAGGTCGTCCATGCATATCTGTTCTCAGGCCCGAGGGGGGTCGGCAAGACATCTGCCGCAAGGATTCTGGCAAAAGCCCTCAACTGCGCCGAAGGACCTACTGCCTCACCCTGCGGAAAATGCCCGGACTGCCTGTCAATAACAACCGGCTCATCTGTTGATGTCTTTGAGATTGACGGCGCATCAAACACGCAGGTTGATAATGTGCGCGATCTGAGGGAAACCGTGAAATACGCGCCTTCAGGCAGCAGGTATAAAATATACATCATAGACGAAATTCACATGCTGTCAGAATCTGCATTTAATGCACTGCTGAAAACGCTTGAAGAGCCGCCGCCTCACGTCATTTTCATCTTTGCCACTACAGCGCCTAAAAAGATACCAGCAACAATCCTATCCCGGTGTCAGCATCATGTCTTCCGGAAAGTTCTGAGAGGAAAAATCAAAGAGCATTTACAGCAGATTTCAAAGGCTGAAAATATAAATATAAATGATACCGCGCTTGAGATGATAGCAAGGGCTGCAGACGGAAGCATGAGGGATGCGCTTACCATGCTGGACCAGGCATCTTCCTTCAGCGACGATGTCGGCGAGAATGAACTGCAAATGCTCCTTGGACTGCCTGAGGCGGACATAATTTTAAAACTTTCAGAGGCAACGCTAAAAGGCGATATCTCTGAGAATCTTTTCATCATAAAAGACCTCTCTGACAGGGGATATGATCTTAAACCGGTAGTCAAAGAGATAGTTGAGCACTTCCGCAATTTAGCAGTTGTAAAAATATCCGGGAAAGCAGGTGCGCTTCTTGAATTTACAGAGTCCGAAATGGAGCATCTGAGTCAGCAGGCATCAACGGTCAGCATGGAAGAGCTGACACTGCTCCTGAGCCAGCTTATGAAACTTGAGGCAGAGGTAAAAACTGCCGCGAACCCGAGATATGCTCTTGAACTCGGCCTTTTACGCACATCGTTTGTTAAAGGCATGACTTCACTCAATGATCTCTTGGAAAAGCTGGAAGGCACCACAGTTAAAGGCATTAGCGCAAAACTCGCAGTTGAGCATAAGGCGCAGGCAAAATCATCCGCTGAAGATAAACAGACAAACAACAAAAAAGAAGCAAACGGCAGCTTGGAATTATGGCATAAAGTAATTGAAAAACTTAAAGCCGAAGACAGTCTCATAGCGTGCAAACTGACAGAGGCAAAAGTTGTCGGTCTTACCGATGCAGGGCTCACAATAAGCTTTAACGGCGGCATGTCAGTGCTTGCCGAGTCCGTTGGGAAAAACGCACGCATTATTGAAGATGCACTCAAAGATATCACCGGACAACGGCTGAAATTAAAAGTTGTGTCATTGCCGGACAAAAACGGGGAAAAGACAGGCGAGGAAATAAAACAAGCCATACTTTCCGACCCCACAGTCAGAAATACGCTGGAACTTTTTAATGGAAAGCTGTTAAAGATTAAACCGCTTAACGGCAGTGAATAACATAAAGCACCAAGGGTAAGTTTTTGTTGTTGGTTTGTCATTCCGTGCTTGACACGGAATCCAGACGTTGTCCTCCGGATAGTAAGCGGAGAACTATCAAAGACATCTGAATTCCCGCTTAAGAACTGCGGAAATGACACAGAAATGGATATTACTTTCACTGATATAAAACAGGAGGATTTGCATGTCTAAGAAAATGTTTGGCGACATTATGAAACAGGCGCAGAAAATGCAGCAGGAGATGGGAAAGATTCAGGAAGAGGCAAAGAAAAAGACCGTTGAGGCCTCCTCAGGCGGAGGCATGGTTACCGTAACTGCAAGCGGTGCGATGGAAATAGTATCCATTAAAATTGAAAAAAATGTTGTAAACCCTGATGATATCGAGATGCTTCAGGACCTGATTGCCGCGGCAGTCAATGAAGCGTTAAGGCGCGCACAGAATATGGTAGCAGAGGATATGAGCAAGCTTACGGGCGGACTGCAAATCCCGGGCATGGGCGGTCTTTTTGGTCAATGAGCAACGGGATTGTGGAGAATCTAATAAATGCGTTCACGAAACTTCCGGGCATCGGGAGAAAGACTGCGCAGCGTTTATCTTTTTTTATAATGGGGATGCCGCCTGATGAGGTCAAATCTATAGCCAGAGCACTCCTTGAAATAAAGGAAAAAGCACGGTTCTGCAGCCTCTGTTTTAATATTACAGAAGAGGAGATATGCGCTATCTGCAGTGACTCAACACGCGATAAAAGCAGGATATGCGTTGTTGAGGAGCCGAGCAATCTGATTGTTATTGAACGGACAAAGACGTACAAAGGGCTTTATCACGTGCTTCTGGGCGCCCTTTCCCCCATAGACGGCGTCACCCCGGAAAAATTAAAGATTACTGAACTGATTGACAGGATAAAGACAAGTGGAGAAGTCGCAGAAGTTATCATTGCAACAAATCCCAACACAAAGGGAGAAACTACTGCGCAATATTTATCTCAGGTTTTAAAACCGCTCGGCATAAAAACAACCCGTATTGCGCAGGGGCTTCCAATAGGCGGGGACATTGAATTTGCAGATGAAGTCACGATTGCAAAGGCGCTTGAGGGAAGAAAGGAGATGACAGACAAGAATTAGGGGGTGAACACCATATTGTCAATAAGCCTCGTTGCGCCTATTTTAACGGCGAGGCATAAGACAGCAGGCAGTTTTACCGTTTCAATTTTTTCAAGGCTCTCAGGTTCCACAATCTCTACATAATCTATTGTCGCCGGCGGTTCGGAGTTTATCAGGTCTGTCAGCGCTTCCCTGATAAATGATACGTCTTTAACGCCGCTGTCTATAAAACTCTTACCGCGCTTTAATGCATCGTACAAAACAAGCGCCGCCTTTCTTTCCGCAGGATTCAGATAATTGTTTCTTGAACTCATGGCAAGTCCGTCAGCCTCCCTCATCGTCGGGCAGACCACGATGTCTATGTCAAAATTCAGTTCCTTTGCCAGCTTTTTTATAACCACCGTCTGCTGAAAATCCTTTTGTCCGAAATACGCCTTGTGAGGCATGACAATATTAAAGAGTTTTGAAACTACAGTTGCCACGCCGTTAAAATGACTCGGTCTTGAGGCGCCGCAGAGTTTTTCTCCGATACGACCCACATTTATAAGCGTTGAAAAACCCTGAGGATATATCTCATCTGCCTCAGGGATAAAAACAGCATCCACGTCAAACGTCGACAATTTGCCTAAATCCCCTTCAATATCCCTTGGATACCGGTTAAAGTCCTCTCCGTGTCCGAATTGCACCGGGTTTACGAAAATACTGACCGCTGTTACATCATTTTCCCTTTTAGAATATTTTACAAGGCTTAGATGTCCTTCATGCAGTGCGCCCATTGTCGGGACAAAACCTATGGTTTTACCTCCGGCAATAAAGTTCCTGCTTAATGCCTGCATGTCTTTTATGGTTTTTATAATCTGCATGGGATGTTACCTTCGCATTGACAAAATATCTTTGATAATTCTAACATATTTAATTATTCTCAGGCTAAGGAAGGGTTCATATGCTTCAGGAAGTCAAAGAAATAACGCCTACTACAAAAAAACTCAGGATCAGCATCCCTCAGGAGGTCATTGAGCAGGAGTTTGTCCGCGCTTATGATAAACTCAGGGCGTCTGTAAAAATTCCTGGATTCAGGGCAGGCAAGGCGCCTCAGGCAATCCTTGAAAAAAAATTCGCAAAGGATATTGAGGCGCAGGTAATGGAAAAAGTCGTCCCTGAGTTTTATTCAAACGCCATTAAAGAGGCCGGGGTGTCTCCTGTTGCCTACCCGAGTATTGACGAAAAAATTGAGATTGTAAGAAGCCGCCCCCTTTCATTCACAATCACTGTAGAGGTAAAGCCTGAGATGAAAAATCTTTCCTACGAGGGCATTAAATTAAAAGAGGCGGTATTTTCCGTGGAGGAAACAGAGGTTGATGCAGCTATTAATGCCGTGCAGGAAGACAGGGCATTGTTTAAGGTCTCGGAAGATGCAATAAGCGATGGAGATATGGCAATAATTGACTGCGATGCCTTTATTGACGGCGTAAGCGTCAATGAATTATCAGTAAAGGATTATCCTTTTGTTGTTCACACCGCACATGTTGTTAAGGATGAAGACGAGGAAATAAACAAAAAACTTAATGACGCCCTGTCCGGAAAGAAAAAAGGCGACGCTGTGGATCTAAAGGTTCATTTTAACGCCTCCCATCCGAATAAAACCATTGCAGGCAAAGAAGTCCTTTTAAAAGCCGTCATAACAGAGGTCAAGAAAAAGTTTGTGCCGGAGATGGATGACGAGTTTATAAAAAGTTTCGGCTGCGGGGATATGGATGAACTGAAGAAAAAAGTGCATGATGATTTATTTAAGAAAAAGAAAAATCAGGCTGACATGATATATAAGAAAGAACTGCTGAATGCCCTTATAAGCTCCAATGACTTTGAGGCGCCTTCCTCTATGGTTGAGAATGAACTGGAAGCGCTTGTGCAGAATGCAAAGCAAAATGCCGGGCAGAAAGGCGAGACCCCGAAAGGAGATGATGAATTAAGGCAGGCGTTCAAACAAACGGCAAGGGACAATGTGAAGGGCGTGCTTATCCTTGAAGCCATAGGCAATAAAGAAAAAATAGAGGTCATGGAAGAGGACCAGAACCGGTACATAAATGAACTGGCTGTCATATACAAAATCCAGCCTGAAGAGGTAAAGAAATTATTTTTTGCAAAAGACGGCTCATTAGACGGGATGAAAAGCAGACTCGGCGCAGAGAAGGTTTTAGACTTTGTGCTTGAAAAAGCAGTAATTGCCCCTTAACCTGAAGGTCAGAGGTTCAAACCTGCCTGTCGGCGGGCAAGCTTTTAATCTCTTACGGCGTAATCTTTCCAAGAATTACCGGATGCTTTGCGCCTGTGGCTCCCTGAATATTTCCTGCCCTGCCGGACAATGTCTCATTTGCAAGGATTGCAAAACTCAGCGCCTCTTTTGCTTTATACGGTATGCCGTATTTTTCAACAGGCATAAGCATAACCGGAGCCAGCAGGTCTTTCAGGAGCATCAGGAGAAATTTGTTTTTACACCCCCCGCCGCAGAGGATGATTTCAGTAACTTTGAATTCAGGCAATACAAAATCACGGTATGCCCTTTGTATGGATAATGCGGTAAACATTGTAAGAGTTGAAAGTATATCTTCAACTGACGCATTGCCGTAGTTGGTTATTATTTCTTTAACCATAGTTTTCCCGAAGGTCTCCCTGCCTGTTGATTTCGGGGAATGTTTCTTAAAATAAGGGTGTGAAAGCAGTTCATCAAGGAGAGGGATTATAGCCTTGCCTTTTTTGGCAAGCGCGCCGTTAATGTCATAATGCATCCTGCCGTTTGTGAGCAATTTCACTGCCTCATCAATGAGGCTCATGCCGGGACCCGTATCAAATGCCATGACTTTGCTTATCTTTTCCGGGACTACGGTTAAATTGGCTATGCCGCCGATATTCTGAACAGCTTTTACAGCCCCTTCTTCATGAAAGAGTATATAGTCAGCCAGCGGGACCAGCGGCGCGCCGTGCCCGCCTGCCGCCATATCCCTGGTCCTGAAATCCGATACAACCGGGATTTTCGTGCGTTCGGCAATTACAGAAGACTCGCCTATCTGCAAGGTTGAACCGCCTGCCCTGCCCTCAGGAGGCATGTGGTATACCGTCTGTCCGTGAGAGGCAATTGCATCTATATCCTTGGGTGATAATCCTGCTTTTTTGATGCAGTTAAGTGCCGCATCCGCAAACACCTCTCCGAGTTCAAAGTTAAGCGTGCAGATGTCTTTTGTCGTTCCTGAAAAAGCCGTAAGTATTTTTGTCCTGAGGGCGCCGGTGAATGGATGCGGGCAATGGAATAAAAGCCGGACTTTTAATTGATTATTCCTCTCAACGATTCTTGCAATCACGGCATCTACGCCGTCATGCGAAGTGCCTGACATAAGGCTCAGGATTGTACGGGAGGATTTCCGGCAGACTTTTAAAATATTCTTCACTTCAGGAGAGCGCCCGGCTAATTAATCATATCTTTGTTGATTTTTATATTCATCTGCCGCTTGAGCCCTTCAACATAAGCCTTTGTTAATAATTCGCGTTTTATGGACAAAAAGGCATTGGCTAACTGGGTCTTTTCACCCTGAAGCGCCTCAAGGACTTTTATCTCATCCTGCGAAAGTTCTGCGGTCTCTCCTATCAGCATCTGCATTTTTTTGAGCGTCAGTTCCTTCATCATAGAGCTTTCATATGCCGCCGGAGTCGTACGATTCAGTTCAAGTGTTCTTAGGTATACGTTTTTGTCAAAGACGCCGTTTTTCTGGAAAGACGGGTTGTTCATTATTTCTTGCTGAAGCTCATCTTCAGTGACCTTTATTTTCATATTGTTGGCGGCAATCATCAGCACTTTGCTGTCAATAAGGTCGTTCAGCACCTTGTCTTTCAGGTTAAGCTTTTTCATTTCTTCTTCGGTCTTATTCTGCTCCCTGTAATACCTTTCGGCATTGTCAAAAACCCTCCAGTATTCTTCCTGTGTTATCTTTTCCTTTTCCACCTCTGCGAGGACACTATTAACCTGCTGGTTTTGCGTGCCTATCCCCCAAAATACAAAGGTGACAATGATTACGCCTGTTATCACAGAAAGCAGAAAAACACTGAAGAATTTATGACTGCGCATTATCTCAAGCATGGATTAATATAGCCTAATACACAGCCAAAATACAAGAGATATCATGGTTGAAATTTTTTGCATTATAAGCCATACTATTTGGGTGAAATCCCCGTTTAGTGACGTATCTTCAGAACTCCAGAGAGGCATGCGGCTTGCAAAATGCAGGAAGTGCGGCTGTATGCATACAACGCTTGAAAACCTGAGGACTGCCCTGCCTAAAATTAAGGAGGCAGACGCAAAAGAGCTTCTTAACAGCGTCAAGGAATGGAAAAACGGGCTGGAGCCCATGGCGTATTCATGTTTTAAGTGCAAGTTCTGCATTCCGCCTGAGGCCATGAGTCTTCTGACTGCAAAATATCCTTTTATTACTTCGTCAACCCTCTCAACCTGTGAGTTTGAGGTAAATAAAAGCATCTGGCCGCCTGTAGCAGGAGAGTATACTGTGCTGAAAAAGTCAGCGCCTGTAGCTGTTTCTACACTTTCAAGCGACAAGCTGTCGGAGGACCTGGCAAGGCTGAAACCTGCAGGGCTGTGCATTACCGGAAAAACCGAGACAGAAAATATAGGAATTGATAAGATTGTCAAGAATGTGGTTACTAACCCTGCAATCAGTTTTCTCATTGTCGCAGGGAAAGAAGCTGCGGGGCATAAGAGCGGCGAGACACTTTTAGCTCTTTGGGAGCACGGAGTAAATAAAGACATGCGTGTCATAAGCTCTGCAGGGAGAAGACCCATACTGAAGAATGTCACCCCCTCGGAGATAGACACCTTCCGCACGCAGGTCCGTATTGAAAACATGATCGGCTGTGAAGATGTAAAACTGCTTGCCGATAAAATAGAGCAGCTTGCAGAAAAGGCAGAGTCTGTTGTGGGTTCTTCATGCGGATGCCGCGACTGTCACGACCAGCCTTCCGGCGTTACAATGGAAACTAATGTCCAAGCAGTTGTCGGAGCGCCTAAGGTCAAGGCTGCAGCGCCTTTGCCAAAGGCCGTAAAGCTGGACAGGGCAGGATATTTTGTAATAATCCCCTCAAGAAAGACCGGAGTCATTACCGTTGAGCATTATTCATACGACAATAAACTGCTGAGGATTATTGAGGGCAAGAACAGCAGGGATGTCTATTTTACGCTTATTAATAACAAGTGGATAACAGATATGGCACATGCCGCATACATGGGGAGGGAACTCGGAAAGGCAGAGTTATCCATTAAGAGGAAATTTAAATTTGTTCAGGATGGGGCGTAATAAATAAAAAAATTCAAATAGTTTAACATAGTTGAATATTGTTCAAAATTAAACATATATTATCTTGATTCATTATTCTTATGGGAAGAGTAATAGCAGTAGCCAACCAAAAAGGCGGTGTGGGAAAAACCACTACCGCAGTCAATTTAGGCGCATCCCTGGCAGTTGCCGGTAAGAGCATACTGCTTATTGACACTGACCCTCAGGGGAATTCTACAAGCGGGCTTGGAATAAACAGGAGCAGCCTTACCGGAAGTCTCTACGACATCTATAACAAAACAAAAAACATTGAAGAAGTAATCTTTGACACCGGCATTAACAACCTTAAGCTCATCCCTTCAAGTATAGACCTCGTGGGCGCCGAGGTTGAACTTACCGAGAAAACGGGAAGGGAGTCCATATTAAGAAAGTCCATGGAGCCTGTCAAATCCAGGTATGATTTTATCTTCATAGACTGCCCGCCGGCATTGAGCCTTCTAACCCTTAACGCCCTTGTGGCGGCAGGCAGCATCCTGGTGCCGATGCAGTGCGAGTATTATTCATTGGAAGGCATCGGCTCTCTGATTAAGACACTCACGCTTGTAAGGGGCGCGTTTAATCCGCTGCTTGAAATTGAGGGGATTTTGCTTACGATGTTTGACGGAAGGAATACTCTTACAAATCAGGTTGCCGATGAATTAAGACGGCATTTCAAAGACAAGGTTTACAAAACAATAATCCCAAGAAATGTAACCCTTGCCGAGGCGCCGAGCCACGGCAAGCCTGTTATCTTATACGACAATCATTCAAAGGGCGCTCAGAGCTACATATCACTGGCTGAGGAGGTAATCGGCAATGAAAACAGCGTTGGGTAAGGGACTTTCCGCATTAATACCTGAAAAGGAAAACGCCATTGGAACTGACATTCCTAAGGGCGTAGTGCTTGAGCTTAATATAAATAAAATAGTCCCCAATGAATACCAGCCGAGAAGAGTTTTTAAGGATGCAGCGCTTCAGGAGCTTGCGCAGTCAATAAAAGAAAAAGGCATTATTCAGCCTGTAATCGTAAGATACGGTGAAGACGGCACATATAAATTGATTGCCGGCGAGAGAAGGCTGAGGGCGGCAAAAATTGCCGGTCTTGCGGTAATTCCCGCGCTTGTAAAAGAGGCGGCTCCTCAGGAGGCAATTGAGCTTGCGCTTATAGAGAACATTCAGAGGGAGGATTTGAATCCCCTTGAAACGGCAGAGGCATTTCAAAGACTCATTAATGAATTTAATCTTACTCATGACAACCTTTCCATGAGAGTTGGAAAAGACAGGGCAACTGTAACCAATTATCTCAGGATATTAAAACTTCCCGCTGAAATCAGGACATGGATTGCAGAGGGTGCATTAAGCATCGGGCATGCCAAGGCCCTGCTTCAGATAGAAGACGCGCGGGTTCAGATGGATACGGCAAGAAGGGTAATAAAAAAAGGATTAAGCGTCAGGGAGACTGAGGCGCTGGCTAAGAAAGCCCTTTCAAATGCCCCTGCAAAGGCTTCATCAGGATGGAAGGAGCCTCAGATTGCAGCGCTTGAAGAACAGCTCATGCACAGCCTCGGAACAAAGGTCCACCTGATTCATAAAGGCAAAAAAGGCGGAAAGATAGAGATAATGTATTATTCCCTTGACGAGCTGGACAGGCTTCTGGAAATATTGGCGACTTAAATGGTGTTTAAACCTGAAAACAAAAAGAGGCTGACCATGCATGGTCAGCCTCTTTTTGTCTGAAATGATTAGTTATTTTTTCTTTTTGGTTTTTTTAGCCTTTTTCTTCGGCGCACAAGTTCCGCAGCCCATTTTTACCTCCTTTAAAAAATTCATATGTCAACTGCAAATCTAATTATCATTTTACCATTTCACAAAATAAAGTCAACTTTTTTTGCTTTTTAAAAAATGTAGCCGCAGACTTTAGTCTGCGCTGCAAGCATCTGATATATTCAGCGTCTCAGGTATGTTTAACGCAGGCTGAAGCCTGCGGCTACAACTATCAAGCTTAACTATTGACAGTTTTTTGATTTGGGCATATCATTAAACATAACTTCAATTTTAATATAAGGAGACGGCATGAAGACGACAAAACTGTTTTATGTTTTTCTTGTTATATTTGCAATTATTTTAACACACAGCGCTGCCCGGGCTGAAAAATTTAACCTCGCAATAATGCAGGGTGAAAAAAATGCCGCCCTTAAATTTAAGCCGTTGGTTGCATATCTGCAGAATAAGGGCATTGAAGTTAACCTTATTGAAGCGCCCAATTTCGCTGCCGCCGCAAAGATGTTTGCTGCAGGGACTGTTGATGCCATGTTCAGCGGCTCAGGCATAGCAGGCACCATGATTATCAAGGGCTTGGCCGTGCCGTTAGTACGGCCCTTAAGCAGGGAAGGCCACAGTACCTATCATGCTGTCATTATTGCGCATGAGGGCTCGCCTGAATTTACCGGTTCCGGAGACTATTTTAAAGGTAAAAAGGTTGTATTCTGCTCTCTGGCCTCGGCAGGTGAATTTTATTATCATTCAATCCCGGGAGTCAGCGCTGTTAACGCAACAATTATCAAGGCTGCCTCTCATGACAGTGCAATTGAGATGCTTGCAAGCGGTCTCGGCGATGTTGCAATAGTGAAAAATCATGTATGGAATAAAATAAAAAGCAGATATCCGAAGCTTAAGCTTATAGGCGAGGATACCGGTGAAAATCCAGACGGCACACTGATTGTTTCCAATAAAACCGACCCAACACTTACAGCAAAGATTTCTGAAGTATTGCTTTCACTCAAAGATGATACCTCTACACAGGCTTATCTGGCACGGAATGAACTGGATATTCAGGGCTATATTAAGACAACAAAAGGAGATTTCAAGCATACCCTTGCATTACTGAAAAAAGCCGGAGTGGATAAGTCGTTTGACTTTGTCTTTAAGTGATATGCTGTGCCGGCATTGGCAGCGGTTAATTTATTATCGGGATTTTTCAGTCCTATTTCTACCATTAATCATCAGTACTGTCCGGTAAAAAAATTCTTCAATTTCCATTAATTCAGGAATTGATAAATTTTCATAATTATCCTATTAATTATGCCTTGAACTCGTTATCCTGTGGTATAATTTTTAAACCTATATGAGGAAACTGATAAAATTCCTGCCGGTTATAGTTTTACTCATAGTATCAGTCTTAGCGCAGGCCACCGGAGCTTCGGCTGACCTGACCCAGCTTGACATTGAACAACTCATGGAGCTTGAGGTTGTCACTGTCTACGGCGCCTCAAAGTTTGAGCAGAAAGTCACCGAAGCCCCTGCCTCTATCAGCATTGTCAGCGCTGATGAAATAAAAAAATACGGAGACCCCGGGGCAGGAGAGCACACACAGGACATCATAGAGCAGGACGGCAGGAGTTTCAGGACAAAACTTACTTATAGATTTTAGACTATTGTAACATTTCATAAATAAGCTGTCATTCCCCGATTAAATCGGGGAATCCAGTTCCTTATAAAAGTAAAAAATAATAGCATGGAATTTAAGAGACGCAACACTTGACCTGTTTATCTATGAAAAACCGCATAAGCTTTTTAATTTTATTATCGTTGTCTACGTTATTACTCGCAGCAACGCAAGCGTATACAGAGCATGCAAAGCCTGCCGAGTATGAAGTCAAGGCGGCATTTATCTATAACTTTGCCAAATTTATAGAGTGGCCGGCAGATACCGGAGCCAATATAAATCTTTGTGTTCTCGGAGAAGACCCTTTCGGCGCCGCGCTTGATTCAATCAACGGCAAACCTGTGAGAGATAAAAATGTAGCGGTCAAACGGATTAAATCTCATCAGCAGTTAAAAACCTGCCAGATTGTTTTTATAAGCGCCTCGGAAAAAGAACACCTGGCTCAGATACTGGATGCCGTTGAAAATTTAAGCGTCCTGACAATAGGCGATACAAATGGATTCATCCAGCAGGGGGTAATAATCAATTTTTATATTGAAGATGAAAAGGTCCGGTTTGAGATTAATCCGAAGGCGGCAGAAAGCGCCGACCTGAAAATAAGTTCAAAACTCCTGAAACTCGGGAGAATAGTCAAGGTGGACCATTGAAAATAAAGCCGTTTAAAGACATCCCGCTAAAACAACAGCTTATATCTATCAGCCTGCTGACGACTGTGGTTGCACTGCTTCTGACAGGCCTTGTGCTGATTGCCGGGGAGATTGTATCATTCAGGTCGTCGCTGGTGGAAAATATTACTGCGCAGGCAAAGATAATAGGAAATAATTCCACTGCCGCACTGACTTTTAATGATCAGAACGCCGCAGAGGAAACGCTTTCAGCGCTGAAATCTGTCCCGGATATTGATTTCGCCCTGATTTATGCAAAAGACGGCAGCGTCTTTGCCAAATACAAGCGGAAAGACGTGAAGAAAGATTATTCCCCCCCGGAGATTCGGGAAGACGGCTATGATTTTGGAGTAGAACATTTAACTCTATTTCAAAGCATTGTCCTTGACAATGAGGTAATAGGCACGGTTTATATACGGTGCGATTTAAACGAGCTTTATAAGAGGATCTCATGGAATATAGGGGTGGTGCTTGTTTTACTGGCTTTGTCTATTTTTGTCGCCTTTCTTTTGATGTCAAAGCTGCTGCAAAGCATAACAAAGCCGATGATGAGCATGGTCCAGCTCATGAAAACCATATCTACGACCAAAAACTACACATTGCGGTCGTCCATTGAAAGACAGGATGAAATAGGAGTCCTGTCCGGCGGATTTAACGAAATGCTTGAACAGATACAGTCAAGAGATATGGAAATTAAACGTTCCTATGAACAACTGCTGCAGGAATTTACAGTGCGCAAGCAGGCGGAAGATACCATAAAATATATGGCTTATTATGACTCGCTTACAGGTCTGCCTAACCGCTCACTGTTTAATGACAGGCTCTCGCAGGTTATACTGCAGGCACAGCGCAATAATCAAAAACTTGCCGTGATATTTCTGGACCTGGACCGGTTTAAAAATATCAATGATACACTGGGGCATCCGACAGGAGACCTTTTGCTCAAGGCAGTGGCAGACCGGCTGTCAAAATCACTCCGTCAGTCAGATACCATTTCACATGATGTGATTGATGAATTTACAATTTCACGCCATGGAGGCGATGAATTCACTATACTCCTTCCCGGCGTTAACCATGTCCGCGACGCCGCCAGAGTAGCGCAAAAGGTGCTGGATATACTGACAGAGAAATTCAGTGTCGGCATCCACGAGCTTTTTATCTCTGCAAGCGCCGGTATAAGCATGTACCCTGCAGACGGCGATAATGCAGAAACGCTCGTTAAAAATGCGGATATTGCAATGTACACGGCTAAAGAACACGGCAGAAACAATTATCAGTTTTTCACCTCTGCCATGAATGCCTCAGTATTTGAGCGTCTGACAGTGGAGAACAGCCTGAGAAAGGCAATAAAAAAAGATGAGTTTATTCTGCATTACCAGCCGCGGGTTGATATAAAGACAGGCAGGATTACAGGCATGGAGGCGCTGGTCAGGTGGCAGCATCCGGAGTTCGGATTAGTCCCTCCGGCGCAGTTTATCCCTATTGCAGAGGAAACCGGGCTCATTATACCAATCGGCGAGCAGATACTCTGGAAGACTTGCAGGCAGAATAAGATCTGGCAGGACGCAGGGCTTCCGCATCTCCGTGTCGGCGTTAATCTTTCTGCAAGGCAGTTTCAGCAGCAGAATCTTGTTGAGATGATTTCGTTAGCCCTAAATAATACAGGACTCAGTTCGGCCTGGCTTGAGATTGAGATTACCGAAAGCACTATTATGAAGGATGTCAGCCGTACGGTCCGTGTCCTGAACAAGATTCACGACATGGGTGTTCAAATCGCCATTGACGACTTTGGCACAGGGTATTCCTCATTAAGCTATTTAAAGGCATTCCCCATTGATATGCTGAAAATTGACCGTGCCTTTTTAATGGGAGTCACCATCAACCCCAATGATGCGGCTATTGTCAATGCCATTATTGCCATGGCGCATATCCTTAAATTAAAGGTAATCGCCGAGGGAGTTGAGACAGAGGAGCAGTTGAATTTTCTGCGCTCCGGTCAGTGCGATGATATGCAGGGATACTTCTTCAGCAGGCCCCTGCCTCCTGAAGAACTTGAACAGCTTCTTAAAAATAATCCCTGGGAAAAAGAAGGGAATAAGAGCTTGTAAAACTGGTTCCTCCATAAAAAGTCGTCATTCTCGCGAAGGCGGGAATCCAGGGTTTTTAAGAAGAGCCTTCAATTTGACTTTGACGGCTTGATTTTGTTACTGTTGATAACTCCGTTTCTTATCTCTCCAAATCCGGCGGTGTAGCTCAGTCGGTTAGAGCATACGGCTCATATCCGTAGTGTCGCTGGTTCGAGTCCAGCCACCGCCATTTAAAAATTTTTCATACAAAATCAAAAAGATAATCCGTAGGCTGGTCATAGTGTTCAATATATTTTAAAACAGCCTTTGCTATTGCGCTAAAATCATCAAAACGGTGGGAGGATGAAATAATAAGCACCCCTTTATGCGATTTGTGTCCGGCAAAAAACTGGCGTGTCAGGATAATATAATCATTTCTGTTTCTTGTAACAAGGCATCTCCTTTCTGAAGCTGCATATTCCAGTTGTATTTGGAGGGAGGGACACTTCCCGTATTTTCCACAGAGGAGTATTTATTCTATTGGAAATTGATATTCCCTACGGCATGACCGCAGGGAATCTAATGTTAGAATTTTCTTTATCATATTCGCTCGCTTAACTCCGTGGCAAAACCACGGGGAATACGCTCACTATCCATTTAAAAAAACTATAGGGGCTTCTATTGAGAAGTGCGAAAGGATAGAGACAGCAGTTATTTCTTTTGTTTTACGGCGGGCTTGGGAGTTATACGTTCCAACTCATCAATGTCTTTGATAATTATCTTTTTCTTAGCCGCAAAACGGTCAAAGAGTTTTTTTTGTTTTTCAGGCATGGCGTTGTAGTATTTGACCTCAATCAGGGTTTTATCTTCAGTTAAGAAATCAATCTCATAGCCGTCCTCATAAATGTAACATGGTTTCAGATGTCTGATTTCCAGATATGCATAATTTTCAAACAGACTTCCAATATCTCTAAAACCCGTAAAAAAAGTCCTGATTCCTAAATCAGCGGCATAAACCTTTTTAGGCGACAGAATCTTTTCATTGGTTCTGCCGCAGCGTGAAACAAGATATATCAGATATGTGTCAGCAAACATCTTTAGATAACGCTTTGCAGTATCCGGAGAAATTTTCAGAATACGGGCAATTTTATTAATACTAACAGCCTTTCCTGCCCTTTCCATCAACAATAAAAAGAAATCCTTAAGCACTTGCTGGTTCTTAATGTTATGAAAAGCCGTGATGTCCTTGTAAATAATATCATCAACAAGCTCTTTTAAATATTCAATATCTCCGCGCAAAACATATTCAGGCAATCCGCCGGTTTGCAGAAAATCTTCAAAATATTGCTTTTTGAGATGTTTATCCGCTTTGCTGATTTTAATTTGTTTAAAAGTAAGATATTCGCTGAAGTTAAGCGGCAAAACCTCTACTATTGCGCTCCTGCCTGTAAGATACGGTTTTTTGCTCTTGAGTATGGAGGCGCTTGAAGATGATGCGTATATTTTAACATCCTGATTGTCATAAAGATTTTTAAGCTGCAACTCAAAGTCTTTCTGATAGGCAATTTCATCAAAAAAGAGAATAACTTTTTGTTTATAACTAAGCCGTTGGATTGCTCTGTATTCTTCAACAAGTTCAAGGATGGTTTTCTTTGAAAGCTGATAATCATCAAGACTGATGTAAAAGATATGCCCGGGCTTGATGTGCAGGTTTTCTATAAAATGCTTTATCAGAAGCTTTAGAAGTGTAGTTTTTCCCACCCTTCGCAAGCCTGTAAGAAAAACAACATGTCTGGATTGTTCGTAATGTTTTATTCTCTCCAATAGGCAGGGTCTTTCAATAATGCTTTCAAAAACGTGTCCTTCTTCCCACCACGGATTATAGCGGTATAAAATCTCTTCCATGCTGAAATTATACGATGCCATCGTATAAAAAGTCAAGATATTATACGATTGGAATGGGTATAATGGATTCCAAGGGGAAAGGGTTTTTATAACTACCCCCATATTCCCCTGTTCCTTTTATTTCCCTATCTTCTTCATCAGCCATGCTATGTTTTCGCCGAGCGCCTGCATGGTCTTGAGCCCCTCTTCATCCTTTTCAACCTCGCCCTTTTCCCTGCCAAAGCCTATGTTCCAGTAGATTGAGCCGGGGACAATCATCTGACTGATAAGGAAGAATCTGTCTCCTTATTGCAGTAAAATGTTTACTGAATATTTACTGCCGTCATCAAGTACTGCATAAATCCTGTAATTTCCTGTCATATAATTTTTAGTGCTTAAATTGTAGATGTATTGCCCTCCGGCCGCATCATGCCTGAAAAGATTCCCGGTATTGGCATTCCCTGATGAGAAAACAGGCACTGCTTCTTCGGTTCCTGAAGCCGTGATTCTGTAAACAGCGATTGTTACCGCGGCAGAAGATATTTCCTGACCCGCGCAATCTGCAAGTGTAATTTTGACCGGTATTGTCCTGCCTGAATTAAATGTGTTTGAACCATTCTGATTTAACGGCTGTCTGAAGCCGCCGAATACATAATTTTCATCTACCGAGCCGTCACAGTCATTATCTTTGCCGTCGCAGATTTCCAAAGCACCGGGGTTAATTGTAGGGTCGTTGTCGTTGCAATCTGTATCAGAGGCATAGCCGTCATTGTCATTGTCAACCACCGCAGAGGCTTTTACCGCATACTTAAGGTCAGAATTGAGCCAGTCATAATAGCTGATATGCACACTGTTACCGGCGCCTAAATCTATAGATGTAAAACCGCCCACAAACCCTTCAGAATCTATCGTTTCAGCAACCCACACACCTGAGGCATTTGTTGCATATTTCAAATCAGCATTGCCCCAGTCAAAATAGCTGATATGCGCATTGTCTCCGGAATCCACTGCTATGGAGGTGTACCAGCCTACATAGCCGTCTGCGTCAACGGTTGCAGTTGTCCAGTTTCCGCCTGCATTTGTGGCATATTTAAGTACGGAATTTATGTCGTCATAGTAGCTTATGTGCACGTTGTTGTTTGAATCAACGGCTATGGAGGAAAACCATCCTGAAAATTCATTAGGGTCAATGGTTGTGGTTGTCCAGCTTCCTCCGGCATTTGTGGCATATTTGAGTGTGGAGTTATAGCTGTCGCGGTAGCTGATATGCACCTTGTCTCTGGAATCCACTGCTATGTCGCAGGAACTGCCGACTTCACCTTCAAAATCTACTGCTGTTGTGACCCAGCTTCCTCCGGCATTCGTGGCATATCTAAGGTCCCAGTTAATGCCGTCCCAATAACTTATGTGCGCCTTGTTGTTTGAATCAAGGGCCAGCGCATTAAACCAGTAAACGTTTCCTGAAGAATCCACTGTGGTTGTGACCCAGGTCCCTTCAGCGTTTGTAGCATATTTAAGGTTATGATTTGTATTGTCATAGTAGCTTATATGCACCTTGTTGTCTGAATCCACGGCTATTGATGTCAGCCAGCCTGTATCGCCTTCTGCATCAATGGTTACAGTAACCCAGCCGCCGGATGCATTTGTGGCATATCTGAGGTCGCCGTTTGTTTCATCATAATAACTGATCTGCACCTTATTATTTGAATCAACGGCTATTGACGTATCCCAGCCAATACTCCCGTCAGAATCCGGTGTGCTGATAAGCCAGTCAGACGCATATGCGCTGATGCTGGGCAATAAAACACAAAACAGTAATACGATAAATTTTAAGGGCAAGCTCCTTTTGCTAAAATTCATAGTACCCTCCTTTAAAATTTGCAGTTTGAAATGATAATTGATAATTTTGCAATAAATACTCTCTGAGTTCTCTGTGGTTAAATTCTGTGGTCTCATATCTTGCCCCTCTAAATACAGCAGATTATATTAAGATTTACCTTTAAAAACAAAAATGTCAAGCTATTTTTATGATGCTGCTGTTACTATTTTTATGATGCTTATGTGCGTAATAAATTTTTTTATAAACAAACGCTCATTCCTTCATTGACTTAATCCTTAAATGTCATTATATTTTCATTATGAGTGTTTCAACCGAGAAGGTAGATTTTTTAATAATCGGCGGCGGAGTTGCAGGGCTGAGGGCGGCAATAGAACTTGCGCAGAGGGGCAGCGTTCTTGTCCTCACAAAGGATAATCCTGCTGAAAGCAGTACTGGATATGCCCAGGGCGGGATTGCCGTTGCATTAAGCGATGAAGATGAGGTCGGCATTCATTATAAAGACACCATAAAGGCAGGCAACGGCTTATGCAGGGAAGATGCAGTCAAGGCGCTGGTTGAAGAGGGGCCGGGGGTTATACGCGAGCTTATCTCGTGGGGCGCACAGTTTGACAAAGAAGGAAGCAGGCTCGCCTTTACAAAAGAGGCGGCGCATTCAAGGAAAAGGATACTTCACGCCCACGGCGATTCAACTGGCAAAGAGCTTGAGCGTGTGCTTATTAATAAGGCGCGTTCTTTCTCAAGCGTTTCAAGGCATGCGTTTGCATTTACCATGGATTTGATTATTGCAGACGGCAGGTGCATCGGCGCCGTTGTTTTCAGAAATAGGGAGCTTATATATATTTATGCAAAGGCTGTCGTGCTTGCAACAGGGGGCGCCGGACAGCTCTTCTCACGCACAACCAATCCGCTGATTGCAACCGGCGACGGAATGGCGATTGCATACAGGGCAGGCGCTTTGCTTGAAGACATGGAATTTATTCAGTTCCATCCTACAACCCTTTACTCGCCATCTGCCCCGCAATTTCTTCTGAGCGAGGCGATGAGGGGCGAAGGCGCAGTCTTAAAAAATATCCGCGGCAGGCGCTTCATGCCCCATTATCATAAAATGGCAGAGCTTGCGCCGAGGGATATTGTGACAAGGGCGATCATCTCTGAGATGGTCCGGACAAATGCAAAACATGTCTATCTTGACTTGAGGCATCTTGACAGGAATTTTGTTAAAAAGCGTTTTCCCCGCATCTATTCAACATGCCTGAAGTTTGATATTGATATAACTGAGGATTTAATACCAGTCAGCCCTGCCGCTCATTACATAATGGGCGGTGTAAAAAGTAATCTGAACGGGAAAACAAACATAAGAGGTCTTTTTGTTGCCGGAGAGGTGGCCTGCACAGGCGTTCACGGCGCAAACCGCCTTGCCTCAAACAGCCTTCTTGAAGGACTTGTTTACGGGGCAAGGGCTGGAAGAACAGCAGCATTAGAAGCAGGGGTTGGGGATTTGGGGTTAACGTTTGGCAGAAAATACAAAAATTTATCAATCACCAATCTCCAATCCCTAACTCCTAACCCCCATTTTGACATTGAAAAAATAAGAACTTCTCTCAGGCGGTTAATGTGGAATAAGGCAGGGATTATTAGATGCAGGAAGTCTTTAAACACTGCAAAGGCATGGCTTAAGAAACATGATTTTATTACAAAGCTGAATTTCCCCGGCAGGGCAGAGCTTGAGCTTAAAAACATGCTTACCGTTGCAAATCTAATCGTAGACTCAGCGCTTTTAAGGGAAGGCAGCTCTGGGGCACATTACCGCTCTGATTTTAAGGAAAAGGGCAAAGGCTGGCACAGACACAGCATATGCCGGAATGAAAAACCGCCCTGGTGGGGCAATGTGTAAATTCAAAATTTCAAAATCCAAATGTCAAATTAATGCCAAATGACTTTCCGTTATAATTTGGCATTTGAGCTTTGTAATTTAGACATTAATAAAAATTATTATTTGGCTTTTATTTCCCTCTTATTATCTTTTAAGGTATTTTTCAATACCTCATCCATGGCTTCAACAAGCACAAATTCCATCCCCTTCTTAATGTACTTTGGAATATCTTCAAGGTCTTTCTTATTCCTCCGCGGGATAATAACTTTTCTGATGCCCATCCGCTTTGCCGCAAGGGTTTTCTCTTTTAATCCCCCTATCGGCAGCACCCTGCCCCTAAGCGTAACCTCGCCTGTCATTGCAGTGCTCTTACTAACAGGCTTCCCTATAAATGCCGATGCAATTGCAGTAGCCATAGTTATTCCCGCAGAAGGACCGTCTTTCGGAGTTGCGCCTGCAGGGACATGTATGTGTATGTCGTTTTTTGAGAAAAGGTCAGTGTTTATTCCAAGGTGCTTGGCCCTTGAACGTATATAGCTCAGGGCGGCATGTGCGGATTCCTTCATCACATCCCCCAAATGCCCTGTAAGTGTCAGATGCCCCTTGCCTTTCATTGTTGTTGCCTCTATGTATATTATGTCGCCGCCGGCTTCTGTCCATGCAAGTCCTGTTGCAACCCCGACCTCATCCTTTTCCATTTCTTCTTCAGGAAGGAATTTCGGCACTCCCAGATATTTTGAGAGGTTTTTGGCGGAAATATGATAAGTCTTCTCCTTGCCCTCAGCAATCTTCCTTGCAACTTTTCTGCAGAGGTTTGCAAGCTCCCTCTCAAGGTTTCTAACGCCGGCCTCCCTCGTATAATGTGAAGTTATCTGCAGCACGGCGCTGTCATTTATCTTTATGTTTTTCCCGGTGATACCGTGTTCTTTTAACTGTTTTGGGATGAGATAATTCCTTGCTATTCCTAATTTCTCTTCAGACGTATAGCCTGAAAGCGGTATTATCTCCATCCTGTCTCTTAAGGGCGATGGTATCGGGTCTATCAGGTTTGCAGTAGTTATAAACATCACATTGCTCAGGTCAAAAGGCACGCCAAGATAGTGATCAACAAATGCAAAGTTTTGCTCCGGGTCCAGGACCTCAAGCAGGGCTGACGCCGGGTCTCCCCTGAAGTCCATGCCGATTTTATCCACCTCATCAAGCATGAATACCGGATTGTTCTTGCCTGTTGTTTTAATCCCCTGAATAATCCTGCCGGGAAGCGCTCCGACATAAGTCCTTCTGTGCCCTCTTATCTCCGCCTCATCCCGCATTCCGCCCAGAGACATCCTGTAAAACTCTCTGCCGAGCGACCGCGCAATGGATTTTCCGAGAGAGGTCTTGCCAACACCCGGAGGGCCCACAAAACACAGTATAGGGCCCTTCATCTTTTCCTTAAGCTTGCGGACCCCCAGATACTCAAGTATCCTTTCCTTAACCCGCTCTAAATCATAATGGTCTTCATCAAGGACTTTTTTGGCGCCTTTAAGGTCAATGTTGTCCTGCGTGCTTTTTGCCCACGGCAGTTCAATGAGCCAGTCTACATAAGTCCTGATCGTGCCTGCCTCTGCGCTGTCAGGATGCATTTTTTCAAGACGCTTAAGCTGTTTCAGCGCCTCCTTTTCCACGCGCTCGGGCATCTTTGACGCCTCTATTTTTCCCTTCAGTTCCTGGATTTCCTCTGTCTTTTCGTCTATCTCGCCTAATTCCCTCTGTATTGCCTTCAACTGCTCCCTGAGGAAATACTCGCGCTGTGACTTGTCTATTTCCCCCTTTGCGTCGGACTGTATCTTCTGCTGGACAATAAGAAGCTCAACTTCCCTGTTAAGTATGTCATTTATCTTCTTCAGTCTTGCTATCGGGTTCATGGTTTCAAGAAGGTCCTGCGCCTGCTCAGCCTTTAAAACAAGATTGGACGCAACAAGGTCCGCAAGCCTGCCCGGGTCATCCATATTTTCAATAAGGACCATTATGTCCGGCATAAGCGGCTTGCCGAGGGTTACGGATTTGTCCATCTGCTCTTTTATATTGCGCATAAGGGCTTCTACTTCAACTGACAATTCAGCAGGTTTTTCATCAACGATTTTCTCAATCTCGCCTATATAATAAGCCTCTGTCTTTGTGTACCTGTAAACGCGCGCCTTGACCAGTCCCTGTATGAGAATTTTCAGCCTTCCGTCTGAAAGCTTTAATACCCTCAGAATGCTTCCCACTGTGCCGACCCTGTAAAGGTCCTCAGGAGAAGGCGTTTCTATATTTATGTCTTTTTGCGTTACAAGAAGAACCATGCGGTTAGTCGCAAGGGCGTGGTCAATAGCTTTGACTGATATTTCCCGTCCGACAAAAAGCGGAAGTATCATATATGGGAAAATTACCATATCCCTGACCGGCAGAATGGGAAGAATGGTCGGGATTTCAACATCGCGCTCTTCTTTTATAACTGTGTTTGCCATAATGCTCCTTATTCCTGCCTTGTCTTAAGGTTTGATTTTAAAGATAACAGATATTTCCTGAATTGTGTTTTTACTTCAGGATTTTTCAATGCGAGTTCCACTGTGGCTTCAAGAAAACCTGCCTTGTCTCCGGCGTCATAGCGCCTTCCCTCAAACAGGTAACCATAAATGTCCCTTGTTTTAAGGAGCGCCTTCAGCGCATCTGTCAGTTGAATCTCGCCGTCCTTACCGGGTGTCACTGTCTCAAGAAAATGGAATATGTCAGGCGTAAGAATATATCTTCCTATGATTGCGATATTTGAAGGCGCCCTTGACGGGCCCGGTTTTTCCACAAGGTCTTCTATCTTAAACAGGTTTTTATTTACCTTTGTCCCTTTGATTATCCCATAGCGGGATACATCTTTTTTGGGTACTTTTTGAAGTGCAAGCACAGGCGACTGATATTTTTGGAAGCATTTCAGCATATCCTGCAAGAGGGCATCATCAGGGTCTATGATGTCGTCGCTCAGCATAACTGCAAAAGGCTCATCGTGCACAACGGGCTTTGAGCAGAGGATGGCATGGCCGAGCCCGAGCGGCATTTTTTGCCTGATAAAGGCAAAATGCAGGTGATTTAACCGCTGAACTTCATTAAGCAGGGAGTGCTTGCCTTTATTCTTAAGATTCACTTCCAATTCCATAACAGAATCAAAGTGGTCTTCAATCGCCCGTTTGTTTTTGCCTGTAATGATAACAAATTCACTGATTCCGCATTTTTCCGCCTCTTCAACTGCGTATTGAATCATGGGCTTGTCAACAATCGGCAGCATCTCCTTCGGAGACGCCTTTGTCGCCGGCAGGAATCTGGTCCCAAGTCCTGCCGCAGGGAATACTGCCTTTCGCACTTCCATACTCATAAATTTATTCCTTCCTGAAAATTAATCTCGGATTCCTGATATTTTAGCACGATAATAAGGATTATTGAAAGAGAATAGAGAGGGTGGATTATTCTTTGCTGTGGGAGACTTCCTTAGCGCAAAACATCTGAAGGATAGTTGAGGCGCAAATCAAGGCTGTCTATTTTGCTATAAAAAACATCAAGCGGCCG
>JACRGX010000085.1 GCA_016212185.1 Nitrospirota bacterium | reverse complement strand
TTTACCGATCCTTTTACTCTTGGAGAGCAGATAGGGGACTATGGTGTTGATACCTTTAATGCCGCTGTTGATGAAGTGCGCTTCTGGAATGGGGCGAGGACGGCATCTCAAATTGCACAATGTTATTATCAGGAGCTTGGCTATAATGGGTATTGCACAATCTCTTCTGATTTAATCGGCTACTGGAAGCTGAATGAAGGCGCCGGCAAATCAATTATCGATTACTCCGGCGGAGGCAATACAGGAACTAAATACTACTGTGAAAATACTGATATTGATGCTCCTCCTATAGAGAGTATCGGTGATGGGATAGGTGATGATGATGGGATATGCGAAGCAGGTGAGGTATGTACAGATCCTAATGAGTCAGACGGGGCATATGGGATAACTGTTGCCACTGGCCAAGGGTGTAGTTCACCGCCAACCAGCACTGAATGGACCGGCGGATGGGTAGCTGGGAAATCATTTTAGGATAATGAGTTAAAACAATTTTCAAGAGGGGAAGCAGTATACGCTTCCCCTCTTTTTTTATTTAAATCTCGTAACCTTTACCCCGATAAACGGCATGGATTTAAGATACTCGCCAAGCAATACTTTCATGACCCGCCCGTTGGCGTTTCTGCCCTTTGCCCCGCTTGCATGGATTAAATAAACTGCTCTGACCCTTTGACCCTTTGACACCCTGTCTTCTGTTTTTATGAGTCCTATATGTCCTACAATTTCGCCGGCAGTTCTTTTCTCAGGGTCTTTGATAAAGAATACAATATCTCCGCTTTTAAACTTTTCAACCGCGCTTAATACATCCTGCTTTAAAAGGATTTCATAATTTGTATAATTCCTTGAGCCTTTTATTTTGCTTGTCTTGCCAAATCCAGCAGTTACATCCACTCCCCATTTATCGCTTGCAATCATGTCTTCGCCGTACTGAAACCTGTCATCATAATTCAGGACCCTGCCGTTTTTAAGCATTCCTTTTGTGTGGAAACGCAAATCCAGAGCCTTTAAAACAGCCTCCTCAGGCGTATGGCTCAGCGCAAGCTCTGCCGAACGGAAGACATGATACATGCAGTCCATTTTTTCGTCTGCGACGATTACTTCCCTGCGCACATATGTTCCAAGCATATCTGTATCATACGGGGCGCCGATGAGCTGTTCTGCCCAGAATGCTATTTTCTCGCCGGTATGCGCGTCTTTTAATGCCTTTTGAAATCCAGCAATATCAACGGGTTGCAGGGCGGCGACATTTTGACTTGATAGAGACAGTGCAATCGTATATATTATTACTACTAACTTTTTCATCCTAAGATAAAGTTTAAGAGTAAATACGCAAAATTGCAAGAGAGTAAAATCTATTATCCACAGAGGACACCGAGAACATATTCATTGTAAATTTAGCATTGCAAATTTAGCATTTTGAAATGATAATTGATAATTTTGTAATGAAAAAACACTCTTTGTACGCTGTGGTTAAATGCAGGGATATAAACTATGCGGGTTGAACGATTAGAATTAGTAGGCTTTAAATCTTTTTTTGAAAAGACTACATTTAATTTCCATCCCGGAATAACTGCAATTGTCGGGCCCAACGGCTGCGGCAAAAGCAATATCGTGGATGCATTTAAGTGGGTCCTCGGAGAGCAAAGCGCCAAAAGCCTGAGAGGCGGCAGTATGGAAGACGTCATCTTCTCCGGCTCTGTCACAAAAAAACCAAAGGGCATGGGTGAAGTAACACTTACATTATCAGGCGCGGCTGAAAACGAAGAGATTTCAGTCACAAGACGGCTCTTCAGATCCGGCGAGAGCGAATACCTGATGAACAAAGTTCAATGCCGTCTCAAAGATATAAAAGACGTGTTTCTTGATACAGGGCTTGAGCTGAAGGCGTACTCAATACTTGAGCAGGGCCGGATGGATGAGATTCTCAACTCCAAGCCTCAGGACCGGAGGTTCCTGATAGAAGAAGTCGCCGGAGTTATGAAGTACAAGGTGAGAAGGGCTGAAGCGCTTCAAAAACTTGAGGCGTCGCAGATAAATCTGCAGCGCCTGCAGGACATAATCGCAGAGGTCAAGCGCCAAATCAATTCAATTGACAGGTATGCAAAAAAGGCGGAAAAATATAAAAAGCTTTTTGAAGAGATAAAGGGAATTGAGATTAAAATAGCGGTAAGGGATGCAGGCCTTCTGGATAAAGAACTTTCCGGATTAATCATGTCGGAAAATACGCTTAGGTCCCGGGAGGCGCAGCTCTCGTCGAGCATCCATTCAACAGAGGCATTAATAGAACAGAAAAAACTTATATGCCTTGAGAATGAGAAGAAGCTCAATGAGATTCAGGCAAGACTTTATTCTTCTGAAAAAGAAGTCACAGAATGTGAGGGCAAAATAGCGCTCCTTGAGAATGACTGCGAAAATCTGCGGGGCAGAGCTGAAAGATTGCTTTTAAGAGACGGCGAGTTAACGGCTGCGATGGAAAGCGTCAGCGTACAGTCAAAAGAGGCTGAAGAAAACGATATAAAAATAAATTCCGAGTTATCGGGCCTTGAAGATACCCTCACAGCCGAAAGTGTCCAATTTGCGGAAATGGAACATGAGATTCAGGGTCTGGAGCAGGGGCTTGAATTTGAGAGAAAACAGCTTTTTAACAGGGCTGAGGCCGTCAGTGTTTTGAAAAATGAGATAGGCAATCTGACCTCGCTGGTTGAGGATCTGAATAAGAAAGAGAGACGGGATGTTGAAGATATAAATTCAGTTAAAGAAAAACTTTCTTCCTTGAAAGCTTCACTGCAGGAATTAAAAGACACGCATTTAAAATTAGAACAGGCCATTAAAGACAAGACTGAATTTAGGGAAAACTTTCTTGACGGGATGAACAGAAAAAAAGAGGAGCAGTCCGGGATGGAAGAAAGGCTTTATAAGGAACGTGAAGAGCTGGCCTCAATGATTTCAAGACTTGACTCGCTGATTGAAGTATACAGGGATAAAAAAGATGGAATAGGGGAAAATATAAAAATTCTCTGTCAGGTCGCGGATATTTTTGAAAGTCCGCCTGAATTTGAAACGGCCATTGAGGCGGCGTTGGGCGAGAAACTCAATGCGTCAGTTGTAGATGACCACGACGAAGTCAAAAAGGCGCTCTGGTTTATAAAGGAACATAAGATGAGCAGAAGCGCCTTTATGCCTACAAACATAAATTCTCCCGCCTTAATTCCTCAATCCGAGGCACATGATTCCGGCGGCAATATTATCGGCAGGGCCATCAACATTGTTAAGGTCAGGGAGGGTTTTGAAAAAATTGCGGCCTCCCTGCTTAATGATGTAATTGTAGTCAATAACCTGAATACGGCATTTGAACTCTGGCCGGATTCCTTTGCCGGCTCTAACGGAGGTCCGAAATTTATTGTCACAATTGAAGGCGAGGTCCTTGAACCTTCAGGTGTTGTATTCGGCGGAACGGAAAAGGGCGTCCTGAAGGTTAAACGTGAAATAAAGGCGCTTAAGGCAAATATTGAAATCAGGAAAAACCAGATTCTCGGCATTGAAGATGCAATATCGTCATTAAAAAGCAGTATTGCAGCAGCAGAAAGTGACATAGCCTCTTTGACCGGTGAAATATCACGGCTTCAGTCTGACGCCCACGAGATACAGCTTAGGCTCGTCGGCCTGCAGGAGGAAAGCCTGAGTCAGGAAAAGAGGCTTCGGTACCTTTCCCTTGAGTCTGACGAATACCGCCGGGAATTGGATTCAATACGGCAGGCTCTGGATGAAAAAAACATGACCTGCAGAACCCTGGAAGAAGAACGAGCTGCGCTGGAAGATAAAATAAAGGGCCTTCAGGGCGCAATCGCAGATAAAAAAGAGCTTCTTGAGAAACTGCGCTCCGAACTTACTGAAATCAGGCTGACTGCGGCCGCCCTCATGGAAAAGATAGATGCGCTGGCCAGGGAAAAGGAAAGGCTCGGCTCGGCGTTATCAGACATTCAAAACAAGAAGAATGAAATATCTGAAGAACGCCTTGAAATTGACCGTCTGCTCGTTTTAAGAGATGAGGAGATAAAAGGAAAAGAAGCCTTTCTGAAATCATCTGTTGCGGCAATAAGTGGATTGCAGTCGGAATCCTCAAAGATGAAGGACCTACTTGAGGCTAAAACCGCAGAGCTGAATCTTATGGAACAGCAGATGAAGGCTTATTCATCCGAGATTGAGGGCGTCCGCAGGGAACTTGCTCAAGTTGAAGTAAAGAAAGCAGAATCATCATTAAAGTTAAAACATATTAAGGAAGACATAAAGAAATCTTACGGTATTGCTCTTATCCCGGGAGGGCAGGACCAGGCTGATGCAGCGCTGTCTGAGGAAGAGGAGCGCCTGCCGTCTCTCAGAGAAAAGCTTCAGGAGATCGGACCCGTCAACCTCGGTACGCTGGAAGAATTTGAAGAGCTTAAGACGCGGTATGAATTCCTGACAAAACAACAGGACGACCTGCTTCAGTCCATAAACTCACTGCAGGATGCAATTTCAAAAATAAACAGGACCACGCATAAAATGCTTGTTGACGCATTTGAGTCCTTGAACGCAAAATTCAAAGAGGTCTTTGCAATACTTTTCGGCAAAGGCAGGGCAGAACTTATTCTTACGTCTGAGGACATACTTGAGGCAGGCATAGAAATTGTTGCGCAGCCGCCCGGCAAAAAACTCCAGAGCCTGACGCTGCTTTCAGGCGGAGAAAAGGCCTTAACAGCCCTTTCGCTTCTCTTTGCAAGCTTTATGATAAAGCCCACTCCCCTTTGCCTGCTTGATGAGGTTGATGCGCCGCTGGATGAGTCAAATACGGACAGATTTACCGTCCTGCTCACAGAGCTTGCAAAAAACATCCAGTTCATCACAATTACACACAATCGCAGGACCATGGAGTCTGCCGATTATATTTACGGGATTACAATGGAAGAGCCGGGCACATCAAAAGTTATTTCAATGCACATGGCAAAGACTTAAAGACTGTAATGTGTGACGCGTAATGGGGAAAGGCGTGATATAACGGCATATGTGCCTGATAAACTTTAAGGGCAACACCTAAACGTCATGCTGCCTTTTATAAGCAATTCAAAAGCAAATACTTAAAACTTTTTGCAGCATAACAGATAATAATCCTGCCTGCGGCAGGCAGGCATTGTTGCATTCTTAAAGTTTTGAGGGCATGTATGCCGTTATATAAACTCTAAAAAATGAAAGACATCAGCGATATTCTCCCCGGAAGGGTGCTGACAGACCCTGAAGAGCTTTTCTGCTACAGTTTTGATGCTTCACCGGTTGAAGGGCTTCCGTCTGCGGTAGTTAAGCCTCTCAATGCCGGCGAGGTTTCAAAGGCTGTTGCCTTTGCATTTGAGCACAATATCCCTCTGATTCCGAGAGGCGCAGGGACAGGCATGACAGGCGGTTCAATTCCCATACGCGATTCAGTCATACTTTCGCTTGAGGGTATGAACAGGATTATTGATATAGATGAAAAAAATCTTGTAGTTGTGCTTGAACCCGGGGTCATAAACTCCAGACTGCAGGACAAATTGGAACCGCGGGGACTTTTTTACCCCCCGGACCCGGCAAGCATGGATTTTTGCACATTAGGCGGCAATGTTGCAGAAAACGCAGGAGGGCCCAGGGCGCTCAAGTACGGAGTCACAAGGGATTATGTGATGGGGCTTGAAGTTGTACTCCCGGACGGCAGGTCTCTGACAACAGGCGTAAAAACACATAAAGGGGTAGTGGGTTACGATTTAACAAGGCTTATTGTAGGCTCTGAAGGGACGCTTGCAGTCATTACAAAAATATTTTTAAAGGTACTGCCCCTGCCTGATGAAATAGTTACGCTTTTATGCATATTCTCAAATCTTGATTCAGCGGCAGAGGCGGTTACGCGGATAACTGCATCAAGGATAATTCCGAGGACGCTTGAATTCATGGACCATGAGGCGATAACTGCCGTTGAAAATTATAAGCCTGCCGGTCTGCCCCTGGATGCCGAGGCCTTGCTTTTAATAGAGGTGGACGGCGCCTCTGCAGCAGTAAATTCAGATGCGGAAAAAATTGCCTCAATCTGCACTTCAATGGGCGCCAATGTACGCGTAGCAGATGATAATTATTCAAGAAAAAGGCTCTGGGACGCAAGGCGGGCCGCATCGCCGGCGCTTTACAGGATAAGTCCTTCAAAAATTAATGAAGACATCGTAGTGCCGAGAAGCAGGATTCCTGAGATGATCCGTCTGCTCAGGAAGATTGGAGATAAGTATAAGATAAAAATAGTTAATTTCGGGCATGCAGGCGACGGCAACATACACGTAAACATAATGACTGACAAAAATAATCCCGAAGAATATAAAAGGGCCAAGGATTCTGTCAAAGATGTTTTTGACGCCACACTCAGACTCGGCGGGACTATTTCAGGAGAGCACGGGATAGGGCTGACTAAGTCAGAGTATCTGGATATGGAACTTTCATCTGACGGCATAGGTCTTATGAAATCCATTAAAAAAGTTTTTGACCCAAAAGGGATAATGAATCCGGGCAAGATATTCCTGCCGGGCAGGTCCGCTGATTGACAACAGACAGGCGTAATTGGTAAAATTTCTTGATTTCAAAATCCTGATATCCGAACCCCTGTTTATTCAAATCTGATAATTGCCGGAGAATTCAGGATTTCTGTTTTAAGAATTTGACGCATAAAGGAGATTACAATGAAGGTCATTTTAAAAGAAGAAGTTAAAAGTCTCGGCGACATAGGGAGCGTCGTAAATGTGGCAGACGGATATGCAAGAAACTATCTCATTCCACGGAATTTAGCCGCAGAGGCCAGCACTAAAAATATCAAGCAGTTTGAACACGAGAAAAAAATAATCCTTGAACGCGCTAAAAAAATAAAGGCCGACGCTCAAAACCTTGTAGGACAGCTGACAGGATTAAGCGTTGTCATAGAAGCTCAGGCCGGCGAGGAAGACAAGCTGTTCGGCTCTGTTACGAGCATGGATATTGCCGAGGCTTTATCAAAGCAGGGAGTGACTGTTGACAAGCGCAAGATACAGATAGAAGAACCCATAAAGAGACTCGGCACATATACCGTATCGGTTAAACTTTATCCTGAAGTAACAGCAAGTATAAATGTAGAGGTAAAAAAGGCTGAATAATACAAAGTATTAATTGCAAAATTATCAATTATCATTTCAAAATGCAAATTTTAAATGCTAAATTTGCAATGCTAAATTTAAAATGAATTCTTTTCTCGGTGTTCTCTGTAGTTTTAATTTTTTAACGTATCCCTTATTGCTAAAATGAAAGAGCTTGACCTTGCAGTTGACCGCTTGCCGCCCCAGAATTTAGAGGCAGAACAGTCTATCTTAGGCTCAATTCTGCTTGAAAATGAAGCAATAGCCATTGCCGTAGAAATCCTCTCCCCCAATGATTTCTACAGGGACGCACACAGGAAAATATACCTCGGGATGCTGGACTTGTACAAGAAAAACGAGCCGGTTGATTTAATTACCCTTACTGAACAGCTCAGCAGAAACGGTCAGCTTGAGGAAATAGGCGGCGCTTCCTACCTCAGTGCGCTTGTCAATATGGTGCCCACATCTGCAAATATTAAATACCATTCAAAAATTGTCAGGGAAAAAGCCGTACTCAGAAACCTGATCAGGACTGCCACTGAGATAATAACCCTGAGTTATGAAGAAGGACTTGAGGTTAACCAGCTTTTAGACAAGGCTGAAGAAAAAATATTTAAGATATCCGAAAAGATTGTGGGAAGCACTGTAGTCCACGTAAGCAGTGTTGTTAAGGATACCATAGATTTAGTAGACAAGCTTTATAATAATAGAGAATTCATAACCGGACTTGCAACCGGCTTCCATGACATAGACACACTCACCACGGGATTCCATCCCGGCGAATTAATAGTAATCGGCGCACGACCCGGAATGGGTAAAACCGCTTTTTGCCTTAATATCGCCGCGCACGTCGGAATAGAAGGCAATCTCCCTGTGGCTATTTTCAGCCTTGAAATGACAAGCGCCCAGATTGTCCTGAGGATGCTGTGCTCTGAGGCAGAGGTGGATTCCAAAAGTGTGCGCTCGGGTTATCACACAAAGGAAGATTACAGAAAACTTGTTGCTGCCGCAGGCCGTCTTGCTGAGGCTAAAATTTATATAGATGACACTTTTAATTCAGTGCTTGAGATAAGAGCCAAGTCGCGCAGGCTTAAAGCCGAACACGGATTAGGACTTATAATCATAGACTATCTTCAGCTCATGAGGGGTGAAGGCTCTTTTATCCAGAGGGAGCAGGCGATTTCAGAAATATCACGCTCATTAAAGGCGCTGGCAAAGGATCTCTCCATCACTGTTATTGTAATAAGTCAGCTTAACCGGAGCTGTGAACAAAGAGACAACAAACGCCCTTTACTTGCCGATTTAAGGGAGTCAGGCGCCATTGAGCAGGATGCTGACACAATAATGTTTCTGTACAGAGGGGAATATTATAAGGCAAAAGATGCTGAGGAAGGGGTTGCCGAGCTGAATGTGGCTAAGCAAAGAAACGGGCCTACCAGGGAAATTAAACTCACATTTCTTGATAAATTCACAAAGTTTAAAGCTTATTCGGACAGGGAAACCTTTTAATTCCCCAAAGTTTTGAAAGCATATATGCCGTTATACAAGATTCGGAATACAATATGAAACGCAGGCCGGCAGTGGCGGGACAGTTTTATCAGGGTTCTTCTGCAGGACTTTTAAAAGAGGTCCAGCGATATATTGAGTCGGCCGCCAAAGAAAAGGTTATTGGTGTTGTATCCCCGCATGCGGGGCTCATGTATTCAGGCAGTGTTGCCGGCGCTGTTTACTCAAGGATTGAAATTCCCCATACCTTTATACTTATCGGACCTAACCATACAGGATTAGGCAAGCCCGTATCTTTAATGGCAGACGGGGAATGGGAGGTTCCGACAGGCGTTTTGACGATAGACAAAGCGCTTGCAAAAAAAATTATGCAGTGCTCTCCTTTGATTCAGGAAGACAGCACGGCGCATTTGATGGAGCATTCGCTTGAGGTGCAGCTGCCGTTTATACTGCATTTTTCATCTGATGTATTGATTGTGCCTGTTATAATGATGGCATACTCATTGGATGTATGCAGGGAAGTCGGTCTGGCTTTGGCAGACGCCGTTCAGGATACTAAATATCCTGTCACGATTGTTGCAAGCTCTGACATGAGCCATTATGAACCGGATTCTGCAGCAAGGGCTAAAGATAAAAAAGCCATTAACAAGATACTGGACCTTGACCCTGAAGGATTGTATAAAACGGTCACCGGAGAAAACATCAGCATGTGCGGATTTGCCCCTGTGACTGCAATGCTCTTTGCAGTTAAGAAACTGGGCGCTAAAAAGGCGGCGTTTGTTAAGTATATGACCTCAGGCGACGCCAGTGGCGATTATTCTGCCGTGGTCGGATACGCGGGAATTGTAATTAAGTAGGGTTCAAGGGGTCATGGGTTAAGAAGAGGGGTAGCACAATAACGGCATATATATCTTCAACACTTTAAGAATACAACAATGATTATTATCTGTCATGCTGCAAAAAGTTTTAAGTATTTGCCCTAAACTATTTGTAAAAGGCAGCATGACTCTAAGGTGTTGCCTTAAAGTTTCTCAGACACATATGCCTTATATTAAATTGTGCTTCTTTAGCCGTCATTCCCGCTTGTCGGGAATCCTTCAGAAAGATTCTGGACAAGCCAGAATGACAGAAACAAGGAAATCCCACAGTCCCGAAGGCTTTCGGGATGGGGTATTAAAAACTAACTAATAAAGATATCAGGAGATAGACAATGCCAAATATGGATGTAGTAATGCCGACAAAGCTGGACTTGAATGCTAAGTTCAAATTCAGATGCCATAAGGGAATCAGGTGCTTCACCAAATGCTGCAGTAACATAGAAATCTTTCTTATGCCATATGACATACTGAGGCTGAAGAACAGGCTCAAGATATCCTCAGACAAATTCCTGTCAGAATACACCTATATAAAAATTGATGATAAATCCTCACATCCTCATGTAATGCTGAAGATGTCTGATAATAAGGAGAGAAAATGCCCCTTTGTTACGCCTGAGGGCTGTACAATTTACACTGACAGGCCTGCGAGCTGCCGCTACTATCCGATAGGGCAGGGCACGTTAAAAGTCGCAGGCAAAGACGGGCCTGAGGACGAAGAATTTTATTTTTTCATTAATGAGCCTCATTGTTTCGGCTTTGATGAAAACAAAAGCTGGACCATTGAATCATGGCGGATAGATCAGGAGGTTCAGCTGTATGATGAGATGAACAGGGACTGGAAGGCAATGCAACTGAGAAGAAATCTCCCGGGACAGCCCGAGCCTGACGAAAAAAAACTGCGTCAGTTCTACATGGCAAGCTATGATATGGACAACTTCAGGAGATTCATTTTTGACAGCAGGTTCCTTGACGTCTTTGACCTTGAAGAAAAAGAAATAGAAAAAATCAGGACAGACGAGATAGAACTGATGAAATTCGGCGTTAAGTACATTAAATATGTCATGATGCTTGATCAGTCTTTAAAAATCAAAGACAGCGTGCTTCAGGCAAGGACAAAAACAAAATAATGTCAAATTCTAAAATCTAAATTTCAAATAAAATTGGCATTTGAGCTTTGTAATTAGACATTAATTAATTACTTCGGCTCATCAGGAACCATCACAACCTTCAGAGACCGTTTTCCCTCGGAAACGAGTTTAAATCCCTCCTGTATCTCGGAAAAAGGCAGTTTGTGAGTTATCATCTTCCTGACATTAATCATATTACTGCCGATTAACTGCATTGCATCACGAAGGTCCTCAGGTGCGGCGCCATATGAAAATAACACGGTCATCTCATCCCTCCAGAATCGTACGGAGGGCAGGGTTATGTCCTCGCTTGGCACGGCGAAAAATATTATAGTGCCTTTCCTGTCAACGGAGTTGAGCGCGTCGTTGACAGCTTCTTTTGCGCCGGCGCAAACAATAACAACATCCGCCAGATTGCCGTTGTTCATTTTTTTTAATTCATCCGCTGAATACTGGCAGGCCCTGACAGCATAATCAGCGCCGAATTCAACTGCCTTATTCAGCCTGTATTCGTTGACATCCGTGGAAATTACTGCGGCGCCCTTAAGCTTTGCCATCTGGACATGTAAAAGACCTGATATGCCCGAGCCGAGTATGAGGACCGTGTGCGTCTTGTTAAGGTCCACTGCCTTCTGCCCTCGGAGCAC
>JACRGX010000084.1 GCA_016212185.1 Nitrospirota bacterium | reverse complement strand
TGTTAAGCAAGAACCCCAGCTTGGCACAGGCCATGCGGTTCTGTGCGCCAAATCCGCTCTCAAAAATTTCACCGGCGATTGCTTAATCCTTTCCGGCGATGTCCCGCTCATTACCAGAGAGACCGTTATGGGTCTTTTAAACCTCCACGCAAAGAAAAAGGCGGTCGTATCTTTTATCTCCACTGTTGTTGAAGACCCGTCAGGCTACGGCAGGGCGCTGCGGGATGGAAATAACAGCATCATTCGAATCGTGGAACACGAAGACGCAAGCATAGAGGAAAAGGCTGTCAATGAAATCAATACCGGAATTTATTGCGTGGATGCGAAGTTTCTCTTTTCCGGCCTGAAGAAGGTAAAAAAGGGAAATGCGCAGGGTGAATATTATCTCCCGGATTTGATAGAGATGGCCGTCAATGCAGGTCACAAGGTTGCGTGCCTGACGCACATTGACCCTGCGGAGGTCATGGGGATAAATAATAGGATTGAACTGGCAGAGGCAAACAGGGTGATGAGGCAGCGGATAAATAACGGGCTTATGCTCTCAGGGGTTACGCTGATTGATGATGAGACAGCGTATATCCATAAAAATGTAAATATTGGCAAAGACACCATCATCTATCCGAATGTGTTTTTAGAAGGTGATACAAATATCGGGCAGAGATGTTTAATAGAAGAAGGATGCAAGATAATAAACTCCACCATTGGAGATGATTCTGTCATAAAAAGCAATTCTGTTATTGAATCATCAACAATCGGCAGGCATGTATCCATCGGGCCGTTTGCAAGGCTTCGTCCTGACTCTGTAATTGAAGACAATGCAAAGGTGGGAAATTTTGTTGAGATTAAAAAATCAAAAATCGGCAAAGGCTCAAAGGCAAATCATTTGAGTTATATCGGCGATGCAATAATCGGTAAGGATGTGAATATCGGCGCAGGCACAATTACCTGCAACTACGATGGCATAAAAAAGCATCAGACCATTATAGAAGACGGCGCATTCATCGGCAGCGATACGCAGCTTGTTGCGCCGGTAAAAGTGGGAAAAAATGCCTACATCGGCTCCGGCTCCACCATCACCAAAAATGTGCCTTCCGGTTCACTTGCATTAAGCCGCGCTGAACAGAGGGTTATTGAGGGATGGGCGTTGAAAAGAGGTAAGCAGAAGTAGGGTGGGCTGCGCCACCTCGTTTTGGAGCAAGGCCAAGGGACAATAAGACAACATGAAAATCGGTCTGAAATATTTGACCAAAATAGAAAAAAAGGTTGTAGAGGAATTTGCAAAACAGGTGCGGACTGCGCTGGGACAAAATCTTATTGATATGGAAATATTCGGATCAAAAGTGAGAGGAGATTTTACCGGAGATTCGGATATAGATATACTTGTTGTTGTGAAGGAGAGGACGCTTGATGTAATGGATAAGATTGGTGATATTACCGCTGAACTGGCATTGGAATATGATATGCCCTTATCGCCTGTTATCTTTAGCAAGTATGAGTATCAAGTGAATAGAAATATGTCATCGCCATTTGTGTTGAGTGTTGAAGCAGAGGGGGTTAGATTGTAATGGCAGACGCTGATAAAAAGAGTGTATTGGTTTCCTATCGTCTTGATAGCGCAAAGGAAAAACTCAAATCTGCCATTGACCTTCTTGAAAATGGAGATTATAAAGATTCGGTAAGCAGGTCATATTATGCCATTTTCACTGCTGCAAGGGCGCTTCTTGCAACAAAACAACTGGACAGTTCAAAACACTCCGGTGTTATTGCCCTTTTCAACCAGCATTTTGTAAAAACCGAACTTATATCCGCAGATATTGGCAAGCTCACAGGAAAGGCAAAACTTTACAGAGAACAGGCAGACTACGGGGATTTTTTTGTTGTTTCCAGAGAAGAGGCTGATGCGCAGATTCAGTCTGCAAAGAAATTCATTGCGGAGATAGAAAATGTTATTCAGCGGATGAAGTGAAAGCAAACATACGCTGGTTCAATTTTGCAAATTGAACAAGTAAAGTGGCAAACGTGATCAGGCAAAATCCCTTGGAGAATTATGACAAAAAAAGCGACATATAGAATTGCTGGTAAAACAAAAACTAAAAAGACTAAGAGGAAAGCACCTGACAGGGTTAAAGAATCAATATCACCCTATGGAGCAACTTTACCTATCGCCTACACTCGAACCTGCAACTGTCCTCCCACTCGTATAAATTGTCTAACCGCAAAAGAATGGTTGAAAAGCCAGATTGGTGTTTGGCAATTTTTTTATGAAAGCAGAGACATCCGTGATAAAACTATCCATCCTGCAACATTCCCCATCGCCTTGGCAAAAAAAGTTATGGAACTTTTCACACATCAAGGGGAGCTTGTAATTGACCCGTTTGCAGGGAGCGGCACCACACTTGTGGCTGCTCAAGACCTCAATCGTAATGCCGTAGGTTTTGACTTGCAAAGGAAATATATTGACCTTTGTAAAAACCGTTTGGCTACTAATCAACTTTTCAACAACGCGCAACAACTGGCGATACAGGACGACGCAAGAAATATCTCAAAATATTTTGAGCCGGAAACCGTAAGTTTAATCTGGACATCTCCGCCTTACGCTAATCTCCTGAATCGTGTAAGAAAAAACAAATCGCGCAGAGACCGCAAAAACGAGCAGCTTGGAAAGGTTGAGCAGTATTCTCAAGATGCAAGAGATTTGGGAACTATGAATCTTGAAGCGTATACAGCGGCTATGGGAGATATTTATGGGAATATGCTTCCCCTTCTGAAACCGAAAGGCCACTGCGTTATCAATGTACCGGATATGTGGTGGGAAAACAAAAGAATAACAATCCATGTTTCTTTGATAGAAGAGTTGAGAAAACGCGGTTATGAATTGAGAAATGTTATCATTTGGGACAGGACAAATATTGTAAATAAAGTAGGTATCTTTGGCTGGCCAAGCAACTATATTACTATGGGAGTTACTTTTGAATATCTATTGGATTTTTGGAGACCGGCAACGAAATGAAACTCTATACAAAAGAAGAACTCATTCAAGAAATGCGGGAAATTTTCGGTAAAGGCTGGCATAAAAGTGTAAAGAAAACCCGTAATGCTCGGAATGACGGCGCCGTTGGCAATACTCTGGAATCACTCTTGCACATCAGAGAAAACAATTTGCCCATACCAAATACCCGCGAATGGGAATTGAAAGGACAAAGGTCTCACACAACATCGCTAATCACTTTGAAACATATAGAACCATCGCCCACTGCCGCTCAGATTGTATCAAAATTATTGCTTCCCAAGTATGGCTGGAAACATAAACAGGCCGGCAAGAAATATCCCGCGCATGAGATGAGTTTTCGGTCAACAACAAGCGCAACCGATTACACCAAAAGAGGCTTCAAAATAGTTGTGGACAGAAAAGAGAATAAGGTAAAATTTATTTTTGATGCTGCCAGAGCAAAGGTAGATGAACATGAAATAGCCTCATGGCTGCAATCTGTGGAAGAAAGAATAGGTCTTGGTCCTCTTATTCCGGAACCATACTGGGGATTTGAAGATTTAAACTATGCAATCGGCACAAAAATAAAAAACTGTTTTTATGTGGTTGCGGACAGCAAGAAAGAAAAGTCAAAAGAATTCTTCCTTTATAAAGAATTACATATATTATCCGGTTTTTCTTTTGAGAAATTTCTTACGGCTGTCGAAAAAGGTTATGTCCTTATTGATTTTGATGCAAGGACAGGCCATAATCACGGCACTAAATTTCGCTTGAAGCAAGGCTACTGGAAAGAGCTATATACAGATATTCGACGTGCAATCTAAAACTGGCGTAATAAGGGTATAGATTATTTTCATTATAAACGCAAGGGTTGAGCCAAAGACAAGGAGAATTTCAGTTCACGCTCAAAAATGTCCCAGATGCGCAGAAGGGCAAGGGTTTGCACCGCAGCATACTTTTTAGGTATGTGAGGATGTAAACCCGCAGTCCTGACAAAGCAGATGGGCGATTTTCAGCGTGAACTAATATGTTATGTGTGGAATAGTCGGCTACATAGGCAATAAGGATGCCAGCGAAGTCCTGCTGGACGGGCTCAGGCGGCTTGAGTATCGCGGATACGATTCCGCGGGCGTTGCCATTATTGACACCGGCAAAAAGATAGAGGTGCGCCGGAGCGTGGGCAAACTCATCAACCTTGAGAAGAAGATCCACGGCCATCCGGTCAAAGGGCATATCGGCATCGGCCACACCCGCTGGGCTACACACGGAAGGCCGTCCGAGGAGAATGCCCATCCTCATGTGGAGGCAGGCGTTGCGGTTGTGCACAACGGTATCATAGAAAATTATCTCGCCTTAAAAGAGGAGCTTAAAAAACAGGGCGCAGTTTTCAAGTCCGAGACGGACACTGAGATACTCGCGCATCTCATATCCCGCCAGATGAAGGCAGGCAAAGGGTTTGAGGATTCTGTAAGAGAGGTCTTGAAACAGGTTAAAGGCTCTTATGCCATTGTGGTCATATCAAAGGATGAGCCGGATAAAATCATCGGCGCGCGCATGGAATGCCCGCTGGTGGTCGGCCTTGGAGACGGCGAAGGCTT
>JACRGX010000083.1 GCA_016212185.1 Nitrospirota bacterium | reverse complement strand
AGGGCAGGGGAGAAAAAGTGAAGATATACGCTGCGGCATTAACATTCCTTTTTTTAATATCCTCTACTGCTATTGCTGATGACAAGGTGTTTAATGCAGCAGGGCCATTCGGGGGAATCGTTACATCAGTTATTGAGGATGCTGATGGGGCTATATTTATTGGAACAGAGGGAGGCGGCATTTACAAGACAACAGACAATGGAAACACATGGCTGCCCGCAAGTTCAGGGCTTGCAAATCCCTTTGTATATTCGCTGGCAAAAACCCCGGACGGCTCAATGTTTGCAGGCACAAAGGCAGGGATATTCAAATCCACAAATCAAGGCATGAATTGGATATTAGAAACAGGTGCTTCAAAAGGGCATCTCGTCCCGTTTGTTTCATCCAATAAAGAAGGAAAAGTTTATGCGTCCATATGGGGAAGCGGTGTGTGCAAAAAGATTGATAATGATTGGAAATTATACAGCATAAACGATGAACTTCACAACACATTTGTAAACGGCATTACGTTTACAAAAGACGGCGCAGCCCTCGCTGCGACAGAAGGCGGGGTCTATGGGCTTGGCAAGGGTGAGAATAAATGGAGGTTTGTCGGTCTTCTGGAATATCTTGTGCAGTCAATCGTTATTGATAATAGTGGACACATCTATGCGTCAGTATGGGGCAGCGGAATACAGAGAAGCAAGGATAACGGCAAAGAATGGGAGTCTTTTGGCAAGGGCGCTCATTCTTATGTGAGGCATCTATCCATCAATCAAAATAATGAAATCTTTGCAGGAACAGAAGACGGCGTATTTAAATTTTCGCCTGATGTGAAGGAATGGAAATCCATAGGATTAAAAGGCGTATTCATAAGAAATATAGCGCCAATCGGCAATGACAGGCTTTTTGCAGGCAGTTACGGCAAAGGCATATACATAAGCAATGACAAAGGCAAAACATGGCAGCAAAAAAATAACGGCATAGCGAACACGCAGATAATATCGGCATTTGCTGATGAAAATACCATATATGCCGGGACATCATGGGGATTATTCATAAAGCAAAAAGACAAAGTATGGGAAGAGGCGGTTCTATTTTCAGGGAAAAGGGTTCAGGCAATTGCAAAGGATTCAAAAGGCAATATCTATGCAGGGACAACAAGCGGCGTGTTCAAATATAATGCCTCTGACAAAAAATGGGAAAGGGTTAAAGGTCATCCAGCGGCATATTCAAATACATCAGTAGTTGCAATTGATAAAAATGACAGTGTCTTTGCCGGCATTGAAGGCGACGGCTTTTTTAGAAGCGATGACATAGGAGGAGCATGGAAGGCATTGGAAAACGGGCTTACAAACAAAAGGATATTGGCGGTTGCGTTTGATTCAAAAGACAGGATTTATATCGGCACAGCAAACGGTATATTCAGAAATGCAAAAGAGGATAGGGATAGATTTGAAGATATGACAGGCAATCTTAAAAACACAATAATCCAGTCAATCGCAATAGACAAAGACGGCAATATCTATGCTGGAACAGACGGGGGAGGGGTGTTTGTAAAAAGCGGAGATAAGGCATGGGAAGAAAAAAACAATGGTTTGAAAAATAAAAGGGTCTTGTCTTTAAAGGCAGACAATAAAGGCAATGTCTATGCAGGCACGCATGACGGTTTATTCTTGCTCGAAAAAGACGCATCAGAGTGGAAGGATGCAAGCGGCGATATGGTCAACCGCATTGTCCAGACAATAAACATGGATAGCGCAGGAAGACTTTTAATCGGAACATGGGGAGGAGGGATTTTAACAAAGTAAAATCTTATCAAATACTCAAGGCTAAAGCCTTGAGTTACAGCGTAACTCAAACCTTTAGGTTTGAGAATTATAATTTTAAGCCTACCTTTCAACTCCTCATACACACATTATCATTTGACAAATCCCAATTTTACGCTAGCAGGCTGTTGAAAAACCACAAGCAGATTAAATCAGGCATTGTAACTACATGTAGAAACGGACCTTTAGGTCTATTATTAACGGGTCTAAAGACCCGTTTCTACAGTTTTTCAACTTTTTGCGAAGCCATCATATTTGACAAATCCCAAGTCTACGCTATACTTATATAATTCTATAAAAGTGATTGGCGGCTGCCCAATCAAATGAATCGCAAACAATCGGAGGTCTTTATGCCCTACAAAATCAGGACAAAACTCATCATTGCGTTTTTCGCAGTAATATTTCCATTTTTGATTATTATGGGCGGCATAAGCCTTTACAATATGAATACTATCTATAAAAAACTCCACCGTCTTGATGATTTATCTAATGACAGGATGGTTGTTACAAGCATTATGCTTGCATTTGGAAGGGTATTGATGCCTGTTAATGATTATATTATTACAGGGGATAGAAGATATATTGACGATTTTAAAGGGAATTCCATTGATTTAGAAGCAAGGGTAAAAGAGATGGAACTAGAGTTGGGTCATGCGCATGAAATCAGCGAAAAGGAATTATTCAAAAAGGTTAACGAGACATGGCAGAATATAAGGGAAATATCCTTTAAGATATTTGCAGTCCCTGACCCTCGCGGCAATAAGGACGCTGCAAAACTAATGGAAGACATGGATTATAAGTATGCCTATCCCATTATAGAAGTGCTTAAAAAATGGCGTGATAAGGATATAGAAGAATACAAAGAGAGCGTTGCAGTGGCTGAAAAGGCATGGGTAGAGGTGTGGGTAATTATGATTGTGGGCGCTGTTATTTTGATTGGCACTGGCGTTTTCTTTGCGTTTTACTATTCAAAGATATTTGTCAGACCAATAGAAATCATTCACAACGGCGCAGACGCAATTGCGCACGGCGATTTCAAGACAAGGCTTGATATAAAGACAGGTGATGAGATTGAGCAATTGTCAGATGCAATGAATGAGATGTCAGCGCAGTTGGACAGCCTTTATTCCAATATGCAGGCAATGGTTGATGAGAGGACGCTGGAATTAAAGGAAAGCGAGGAGAGATTTCGCAGTGTTTCAGAGAGCGCCCCTGACGCCATCATCT
>JACRGX010000082.1 GCA_016212185.1 Nitrospirota bacterium | reverse complement strand
GGCCTTCTTCCCCCACGCGGCGTCGCTGCGTCAGGCTTTCGCCCATTGCGCAAAATTCCTCACTGCTGCCTCCCGTAGGAGTCTGGACCGTGTCTCAGTTCCAGTGTGGCCGATCAACCTCTCAGTCCGGCTACCCGTCTTTGCCTTGGTGGGCCGTTACCTCACCAACTAGCTGATAGGACCGCAGGCCCAGCCTTAGGTGCCGTAAGGCTTTAATCCCAAAGATTTTCACTCCGGGATTTTATCAGGTATTGTGCCCGATTTCTCGGGAGTATCCCTGTCCTAAGGGTTGGTTACCTACGTGTTACTCACCCGTTCGCCACTAATCTTCATTAAGTATTGCTACTCAATAAAGACCCGTTCGACTTGCATGTGTTAAGCGCGCCGCCAGCGTTCGTTCTGAGCCAGAATCAAACTCTCAGATTGAAAATTGACTTGCAGGCCTACTTTTTTTATCAAAGAACAATAGAACTAAAAAATGAACAAGATATATAGTATAAACACATTAAAATATATTTGTCAAAGAAAAAAAAAGGACACTACCAACGTACCTTTTCTTTTTGAGTTTTTGTAGTACGTTAGTTTTGCTTGTCTACTACAAATTTCAAACCGCTTTACTGCTCTTATTAATACCATACCATATCTATATTCTGAGTCAATGCCGGATTAGGCTGAAATTATAGCAAATTCAGCATTTAATGCCTTTTTTCTCTTAAAAATGCAGGAAATCTTCAGGTTTATTGCGTTTTTTCTTAAATATACAATTACTATGACATCTTGACATAGGGCATATTTTACTGTTATTTTATTAGCACTCCGCATAATAGAGTGCTAATTTATTTACATTTATAAAAATACGTCATGGGTGAACTTAACGAAAGAAACAGGAAAATTCTTTGGGCCATTATAAAAAGCTACATTGATTTTAATGGGCCTGTGGGTTCGCGCATGGTTACAAAGAGATTCCCGCTCGGACTGTCCCCTGCAACAATACGCAACACAATGTCAGACCTGAATGATTTGGGTTATATAGTCCAGCCCCATACTTCAGCAGGCAGAGTCCCTACGGACAAGGCCTTCAGGCTCTATGTTGATGCATTATTACAAGAATCTTCTTTATCGCCGAATAATAAATTCCTTCAGCAGCTTTCCAAAAAACTTCGCACAATTGAAAGAGATGTCAACAGGCTTGTTGAAAATACCGCAAAAACGCTATCTGCATTTTCCCATTATCTCGGCGTAGCATTACCGCCTCAGATAGAGGAAATCACCATGAAACAGATTGAATTCATCAAATACAGGGAGAATAAAGTCCTGTGCATCCTCGTATCAGAGGAAGGCATAGTTAAAAATAAAATTGTCGCGCTGGATGAAATACTTTCCGGCCATGATATCGGCAGAATCACGGAGTATCTTAACTCCGAGATGACAGGGCTTACGCTCAGGGAAATTAAGACAAAGATAATATCACAGATGTCAAAGGAGAAGGTAATCTGCGATAAACTCATCGCCGATGCGCTCAGAATGTGCAAAAAAGCTATTGCGTGGGAAACAGACTACGTAGTGTATTCAGGCGGAATTTCAGGGGCTTACAATCTGCCTGATTTTGCAACTATAACCCAGATTAAAAAAATCTTTAAGGCAATAGAAGACAAGCATCTGGTTGCAACATTGCTGGATAAAATAACCGGCTCCGAGGGTATTCAAGTTTTTATCGGCTCGGAAAACATAATCTCTGAAATGAAAGCTTTCAGCCTGGTGGTTGCAACCTACAATGACGGGCGTTCTGCGCGCGGCACTATTGGAGTAATCGGTCCGACCAGAATGGACTATGCGCAGGTCATCCCCATGGTGGACCACACCGCAAAAACATTAACACAGATTTTATCGGTTGACTAAGGAAGGCCTCAAAAAATGGGAGATACAAAAAACGATGCCGCATCCAATAATATGAACTCACCGCATGAAGGAGAGACAGAGCACAGAACACAGAGCACTGAACACAGAGCACTGAACACAGAGGAGAAAGCAGAAGAGGCGCCTAAGGATACGGAGACCCTAAAAAAAGAGCTTGCCGAATTAAACAATAAGTATCTGAGGCTTTATGCCGATTTTGAAAATTTTAAGCGCCTCTCAGCTAAAAACAGGGAAGAATTAATAAAGTATGCAAACGAAGACCTTATGCAGGAACTTCTCTCTGTCATAGACCACCTGGAGCTGGCGCTCCAGCATGCTGAAGTCAGCGCCGCATCTTCAGTATTGGCAGAGGGCGTAAATATGACATTAAAGGAAATGAAAGGCGCGCTTGAAAAATCCGGCCTGTCCGGCATTGAGGCGTTAGGCAAGCCTTTTGACCCTTTTGTGCATCATGCAATGTCGCAGGAGGAATCAGAAGAAAGCGAAGAAAACATAGTGGTAAAAGAATTCAGGAAAGGGTATATATATAAAGACAGGGTATTAAGGGCGGCTCTTGTAGGCGTCTCAAAAAAGAAAGTTCATAGTGACAGTTAACAGTTTCAGCTTTTTAGTGTCAGTCTATTCCCTTTACTGACACTAACACTGAACACTGACACTTCTTTTCACTAAAAAATAGGAGGAATAAAATATGGGTAAAGTTATAGGGATAGACCTTGGAACAACAAATTCTGTTGTTGCTATAATGCAAGCAGGCGAGCCGACTATCATTGCCAATCAGGAGGGCACTCGCACAACCCCCTCGGTGGTGGCATTTACAGAAAAAGGAGAACGGCTTGTCGGTCAGGTTGCAAAAAGGCAGGCAATTACAAATCCTGAAAATACAGTCTTCTCCATCAAAAGGCTGATGGGCAGGAAGTACGACTCGGCTGAAGCCAAAAATGCAATCAAACGGCTTCCGTACAAAATTGCAGCGGCTTCAAACGGAGATGCGCATGTAGAGGCGCGGGGCAAGGCATACTCCCCTCCCGAGATATCTGCAATGATACTCCAGAAATTAAAACAGGCCGCAGAGGATTATCTAGGAGAAGCAGTGACCGAGGCGGTCATAACAGTGCCGGCGTATTTTAATGACAGCCAGAGGCAGGCGACAAAAGATGCAGGCCGGATTGCCGGGCTTAATGTCCTTCGGATAATCAACGAGCCGACTGCCGCGTCGCTTGCTTATGGAATAGATAAGAAAAAAGACGAAAAGATTGCTGTCTATGACCTTGGTGGCGGAACCTTTGACATCTCAATCTTAGAAATAGGGCAGGGCGTTGTTGAAGTCAAATCCACAAACGGCGACACATACTTAGGCGGAGATGATTTTGACAATCGCGTGATGGATTGGCTGGTTGCAGAATTTAAAAAAGAGCAGGGCATTGACTTGAGCAAAGACAAGATGGCGCTTCAGAGATTGAAGGAGACCGCTGAAAAAGCAAAGATAGAATTATCCTCGGCAATGGAAACTGAGATAAACCTTCCGTTTATCACTGCCGATGCTACAGGTCCCAAACATTTATTGATGAAACTGACAAGGGCAAAGTTTGAACAGCTTGTTGACGACCTGATACAAAAAACGATTGAGCCGTGCAAAAAGGCATTGGCTGACGCAGGGCTGAGCGCAAAAGATATAAATGAGGTAATACTCGTAGGCGGACAGATACGGACGCCGAAGGTTCAGCAGGTGGTGCAGGAATTTTTCGGCAAAGAGCCTCATAAAGGCGTTAACCCTGATGAAGTTGTCGCTGCCGGCGCCGCAATTCAGGCAGGCGTCTTAAGAGGAGAGGTTAAAGAAGTTCTTCTGCTTGATGTAACACCCCTGTCTTTGGGCATTGAAACATTAGGCGGCATCTTTACAAAACTCATTGAACGGAACACCACCATACCGACAAAAAAGAGCCAGGTATTTTCAACCGCCTCTGACAATCAGCCGGCAGTTACAATCAAGGTATGCCAGGGAGAAAGGGAAATGGCGGCGGACAACAAGGTGCTCGGGCTTTTTGAACTCGTCGGGATACCGCCTGCGCCCCGCGGCCTCCCTCAGATAGAAGTCACTTTTGACATTGACGCAAACGGCATCCTCCATGTGGCAGCAAAAGACTTAGGCACAGGGAAGGAGCAGTCCATCAGGATAACCGCCTCAAGCGGACTTACAGAAGAAGAAATCAAAAAAATGACAAAAGACGCAGAGGCGCACAGCGCAGAAGACCACAAAAAACGCCAGCTTGCAGAAAAAAGAAACGAGGCGGACACGCTTATATATACGGTTGAAAAATCACTGCGCGAATACGGAGATAAAATCACCCTCGCGGATAAGCAAAAAATTGAAGAGGCCGTTGAAAAATGCAAGAAGTTAAAGGACACGACAAGCGAGCCCGAGGAGCTTATAAAGGCAATTGAGGAATTAAGCACGGCCTCACACAAGCTTGCCGAACATATCTATAAAACACAGGGCGAAGGCGCACAGCAGGCAGGCGGCCCTCAGCCTTCAGAAGAAAAACCAAAGGAAAAAGAAGACGTGGTTGAAGCAGAATTTGAGGACGTGGATAAAAAAGATAACTAAAAAACTATGAAGGCACTATGGCACAAAGGCACAGAGTAAATGCTTTGTGCTTGTTGCCTTTGCCCCTTTGTGCCTCTGAGCAATATGAAAGACTACTACCAAATATTAGGCGTTGACAGAAACGCAACAGATGCCGAACTTAAAAAGGCATACCGCCAGCTTGCGCTTAAATACCATCCTGACAGAAATCCCGGGGACAAGGCCTGCGAGGATAAATTCAAGGAGATAAACGAGTCTTACACATGCCTGAGCGACCCGCAGAAGCGGGCTAATTATGATAATTTTGGCGCTACCGAAGGCATGGGCATGGGAGGCGCGGGTTTCGGCGATTTTTCATCTGCATTCGGGGATGCATTCGGGGATATATTTGAAGACTTCTTCGGAGGCCAGTTTGGCGGAGGGAGAAGGAGGGCGCGTCCGCAAAAGGGCTCTGACCTCAGATATGACCTTGAATTAGACCTGAAAGAGGCAGTCTTTGGCGCGGAAAAAACAATTGACATCCCCAGATGGGAAACATGCACAGCCTGCAGAGGCACAGGCGCTAAAGAAGGCAAAGGCATTGCAACATGCCATTCCTGTAAAGGCGCAGGGCATGTACGGCTTCAGCAGGGATTTTTCTCAATCTCAAAGACCTGCGGTCATTGCAAAGGCACCGGCAAGGTAATCACCGACCCGTGCAAAGAATGCAGGGGCGAAGGCAAGACGAGAAAGAAAAAAAGGGTTTCCATTAAAGTTCCGCCGGGCGTTGATACAGGAGTCAGGCTCAGGGTCACCGGTGAAGGAGAGGCCGGAAGTCTGGGAGGACCTTACGGAGACTTGTATGTGGTGCTCCATGTGGCGGACCATCCGTTTTTCAAAAGAAAAGGCAATGACCTTATGTGCGAAGTGCCGGTGTCATTCACGCAGGCTGCGCTCGGCGCTGAGATTGAGGTGCCGACAATGGACGGAAAGGCATTTATAAAAGTTCCCGCAGGCACGCCTTCGGGCAGGGTCTTTCATTTAAAAAGCAAGGGGGTTCCAAAACTTGGCGGCTATGGCAAGGGCGACCAGTTCATCACCATTTTTGTAGATGTGCCTAAAAAACTTACCCCGCGCCAGAGAGAACTGCTTGAAGAATTTGCAGAGATAAGCGGCGAGGATGCATCAAAGGGGTTCATGGATAAAGTAAAGGATTTGTTCGGCAAAGAACAGGCGAAGTAGCAATAGGTAGGAACAAGGCAGGAACTGACCTGAATAATACAGGTGATAGGTGAGAACAAGACAGGAATTACTCAAAAATTTATTTAACTTGATAAAATCTTGAAATTATCTTTATTAGTTACATCTAATAAAACATTCCACAAGCCATCAGTTAAAAGTACATTTAGGTATCAAAAAATAAATTTTTTGCAACACCTGCCTTGTTCTATTTTCTAAGCTTATGACACGCATTTTTCTCCCACCGGAAGAGCTTGCCTCAAATCAAATAAAAATCACCGGTGAGCAGGCGCGCTACCTGTCGTTGGTGCTGCGCGTAACACCCGGTGAAACCATTACAATACTTGACGGCGCAGGGCGCAGATATACATGCAGGATTATTCAGGTCCATAAAAAAGAAGTCCTCGCTGAAAAAATCAAAGAAGAACTTTATTCTGCTGAATCCCCAATTTCAATCACGCTGGCTCAGGGCCTTCCAAAGGGCGAAAAAATGGATTTAATAATCCAGAAATCAACAGAGCTCGGCGTAAAAAAAATAATCCCCCTGATTACCGAGCATGCAGAAGTAAGGGAAACAGGAAAGCTTGAACGCTGGAGAAAGATTGCGCTCTCAGCCGCACAGCAGTCAGGCAGGGAAAAAATACCTGAGATTGAATCTCCGGTCAGCCTTAATGAATTCCTCGGTAAACATGAAACTGTCATTGCGAGTCCCGACATATCGGGACGAAGCAATCTCAAAAACAGTTTCGGTATCATCTTTTCCGAGACAGAAAAAAATCAGACCCTTAAAAAAGTTTTAAAAAATTTTAAAGACTGCACAGATATCGCCATTCTCATCGGCCCTGAAGGCGGATTTTCCCATGAGGAAGTAACTTTGGCAATTAATAGCGGTGTTATCCCTGCATCCTTAGGACCAAGGATCCTCCGCACAGAAACAGCGGCGATAACTGCGATGAGTATTCTTCAATATGAGATGGGAGATGCGGGGTAAGTCTCTGATAATTGACACCGAAAATGTGGACGAGGTACTGCTCGTCTGCCGGAAGAATTGAAGAGGCGCGGGAAAAAAATAACCTATGAAATATGCCACATCCCCTATTCTTGACAATTAGTATTTGATTTATTATGATTCTTTTTTGCAGAAAATTCCTAACGAAGAATGATTTTAAAAATGAAAATAATATTGACTACAGGATTGTTTCTTTCTCTTGTTATGGGGGCCGGTTATGCCCTTTATGCAGGTGACAATGTAGCCAATACAAAACACAATCTCAGCGCAAGCGGTACAGGCTCATATAAGACCGTAAGCACAACTGAAATCTGTATATTCTGCCATACCCCGCACGGCGGCTCTACCACTGCTCCTCTATGGAACAGAATAAATCCAGCTGGACCTTACAATATGTATAATTCTCCGACCTTGGATTCCCCGATAGCATGGAGCCCTCAGGGAATATCGCTGGTATGTCTAAGCTGTCATGACGGCACAGTGGCATTTGATGCATTGCTTAATAAGCCAGGCAGCGGCGGCGGCTCTCCCTCAGGTTGGGAGTGGCAAATTAATAACCATATACCTGCTTATCCACCAGGTTCTTATATCGGCACAGACCTTAGTGATGACCATCCAATCTCAATAGATTATCCGGGTGCAGATCAAGAGACAAATGACTTCCGCTGGGCAAAGGATCCGTATGCAGCAAACACGATAAGATTATTTAACGTTTCTACAGGCGCCCCTGCGAATCAGGTCGAATGTGCAAGCTGTCATAATCCGCATGATGGTACATATCCACCATTGTTAAGGGCCTCCAATAGTAATAGTGAACTGTGCCTGGCATGTCATAAAAAATAAAGTAACCGCAGGCTATTACAGAGGTCTGCTTTATCATGTTGATACCGTTAAAAGCGTACTCAAAGCAACAAAGGTGTTTACTGAAAAAATCAAGACGTAAAGTTTAAGAATTTTCTGCAATTTTCAGCCCGCTGAAATATGTTTTATAAACGCCCCGGTCCCTTGAAAGCAAAATATCCGCGTGCACCAGCGCATGAGCGCCGATAATAAAATCACTAAGCACCCTTTGCCGTGTCAATATTACAGATGCACAGTGCGGACATGAGAGCTTCAGGTGTCTGCCGCAATGAAAACATTGCATGGGGCTTTTCTTTTTGGAATATTCAACCCACTTTCCTCCCGCAATATACAGAGCTTTTTCATTTGAGCTGACAAGCCGGATCCCTGTTTCCGCAAGGAAACGGTTTAAATCCTGCGCCGATAAAAACTGAGAGGCAAGCTCGGCATAGACAATTTCACATATTACAAGCCTGCCCTTTGCAAGATAAAGTTCCAGCAGTCTTTTGGACTCTTCCACGCGGGATTGACCGGGGATTAAAATATCAAGAAGGATATTGGTGTCAACAGCCGAGGTCATTCGCCCCTCAAAGCCTTCACTATATCATCAGTCTTTTGTCCTTTTCTATGCCTGAGCGTTCCCACCCATTTGTCAAAAGGAGATTTCGTAAGCGCCTTTTTTATATAAACTACGCCGTTTTTTTCTTCAAACCCGACACCCTCTCCGGGACGCACCCCGAGCCTTTCCCTGACCTTTCTGGGTATCGTTATCTGCCCCTTAGTCGTCACCTTTGCAACTATCATCCCACACCTCCAAAAGTAAGGATTTAATCTCCTTACCTTAATTGTAAGGAATACCGAGGGGGTTGTCAAGTTCTATGGGAGCGGCGTGTGAGGTTGTAGATATCATTGACCATCTCATCTATCTGCATTTAAGGGTGAAAGTATCACCATTGGGATATTTCATTTTTTCAGCGGAGGCAGTTTGTAAATCTTAAGCTTACATATATCAGCCAGCGTGTCAAAATCCCTGTCGTTATGCAAAATAGTTAAATTATTTTCTAATGCAATTTGAGCAATCAGCAGGTCAATAGTATTCCGTATTGTATGACCTGTTTTCCTGCATTTTCTATAAAGGTCTGCGACGGCAATAAAGGAATCCATATTTTTCAGCGAATAAACAGAAAAAGAAAGCAGCGATTGCTTAACTTCAATATAGTCTTTATCGTCCTTTATCCCCTGCAGCACTTCGGTTAAAACAATATCTGAAATAGCGGTGTCTTCATTGTTGCTTATAAGAGATTCAATTTCCTTGTCAAACGGTGAGCCTGTCTTGTTCAGAAATTCAATAAAGGCGCTCGTATCAATTAATATCAATCCTTTTACTCCTCCATTTTGCAAGGTCGCCCTGCCACATTCCTTTGTGCCTTATTGCAAGCAGTTTCTTCTTTTTTAACTGTTTTACAAGCTCTCTAAGCGCAAAATCCACAACCTCTCTTTTGGTCCTGAATGAAGTTAATTTCTTTGCTTCATCAACCATATCGTCATCCAGCATAATGTTTGTCCGTGTTGTCATTGTATTCCCTCCTTACACATAAAATATACCATATTATGTGTATGATTTCAAAGCCTATCAGGACCCCTTCCCCTCCATAATGAAGCTTGTGCTTCCCAATATAAATATTTAACGTTGTATTTTCTGTATGTTAAAGCGCACAATCCACAACCTCTCTTTATTCTTGAATGAAGATAATTTTTATGTCCTTAAAATACTTTTTATGAATCTCGGCAGTTGTTCAATCATATAAAGCGGGATAGAAAGTATTTTGTCATGGTAGGATAATTTATCCTGTGAGAAACGTATTCCTAACTTTGATTTTTTCTCCTCAAGAAACATTCTTAATGATTTAAGCCTGCCTTCTTTGCCGGATTTTACTTCTACAGGAAAAATATTTGAGCCGATATTTATGACATAATCAACTTCTGCCATGCTGTTTTTTTTCTCCCTCGCCCAAAAATAAAGGCTGCTCTGCTGATGTTTATCGGAATATGCTGTTAATTCCTGTCCAACAAACTGCTCAGCCACAGAACCTGCGTTTATTTGCATTAAATTTTTTTCAACGCTTAATTGCCCCTGTAATCCACAGGAATTTTGCATCAGCCCGGTATCAAGGAAATTCAATTTGAATTTTTGTTCATTTATCTGTGCTCCGAGCGGCAGTCCCGAAGCCTTTGTTAAATATATTGGTTTAATTATCCCGGCAAGAGTCAGCAAGTTTAAGGCATTTTTCAAGTCTCTTGAACGGGTATTCGGGTCAATGTTTGAATATTTTATCCTTTGCCCGACTAAGCGGGGCGCGGTATCAAATAGTTTTTGCAAATTTATGTGTTGAGAAATCTTTGCATACTTTCCAAAATCACTTCTATATGTCTGTAAAAGCCCTGTCTGAATCCTTTGGCAATTCATCAAATCTTTACCTGGCAAATATTCTTTCAGCACTGCAGGCATTCCGCCGACAATGAGATAACTGCGAAGCAGTTCAAGGAGTTTTTTATGAATAACATCGTCTATTGAAGCAGTTAATTCAACTTCCGAGAGGAAATTCCTTAATTTTTGGCTGCCGACAGCATCAAGATATTCAGAAAAAGACAACGGCTCTAAATAAAGGAAGTGAATTCTTCCCACCGGCATCTTAAAATCAGGACTTCTCAAGGCAAATTCAAGAAGTGAGCCGGCCGCTATCACAGCCATTTTAGGCATTTTCTCCTTAAAGTATCTTAGAGACATTATTGCCCGTGGACATTCCTGTATCTCATCCAAAAATAGCAGAGTATTATCTTCTTTAATTTGTACGCCGAGAAGCAACTGGAGCTTGTTGATAATTTCAAACGGGTCTAAAGATTGAAAACAATCTTTCAACTGAGGCTGAAATTCAAAATTAACCACGGCAATATTTTGAAAATGGGTTTTACCGAATGTTTCAACAAGGTAACTTTTGCCTACCTGTCTGGCGCCTCTGATTATTAAAGGATACCGCTCTTTTTGCGATTTCCATGAAATTAATTCTTTCTCAATGTCCCTGTGCACTATTGTCCCCTTTTAGCCAGTATTTGGCTAATATATGGGGTAATTATAGCATCATTTTGGCTAAAATACAAGGTTAATCCAGAAGTCTGCCTGCATTGCGGTGAGAGGCTTTATACACCTGAAGTAATCGCCAGATTTGAGGATGTAAGGGAAAAACTCAAAAAAGAAAAAATCAAAGATTTTACAGTAATCGGTAAAAGCTACCATGCCGCCTAAAAAATTTTTCAGGCATTCTTAAAACGAAGAATGATTTTTTAAATGTGGCGGTGGAGCCTGTATTCCCCTCTATTACAGCGTCAGGTTAGCCTTTTTATTTACTTCTTAAAACATTATCCTTGGGTAAAGATAGCTTTTCATTTGTATTGTTCATTCCAGTAGTTGTTTTTTGTTGTATTGTTGATTTGTCACATCGTTCATTAAAGAACAAGTATATCCCGATAAATGCAAAAGCTATAACTGCAAGGAAAACTGCAACTTGAAATATTGTTGGTCCAGAACTTGATTTTGCTGTAGGTGGAAGATGAAGAGCAGTTTCCGTTTTCTTTAGATGCTCAACAGCTCTGGTCTCATGTTTTCGAATCTTGAACATGTGAATAATAACAAATACTCCAAAAACTGCTGCTGTTATAAAAGACAATCCAAGATGTTTGGGTGTCTTATCTGCAACTTGGACTATTGTCAGTCCTGTAAGTCCAAGATAAACAAATGGAATCTGCCATAATTCCGCACTATACCAGCGGGATCGATTATTAAGTTCACTCAGTTGAACTCGCAGAGCTTCTGGCTCTGGATCCTTTATCGTATTATTGTCATCAGTCATAGTTAATCCATTATGTAATGCATGCGTCTAAAATCGCATAATAATTTCTTAAGGCCAATAGTTACTTTTAAGCGTTCCTATATCCCTCCGCATTATATGGCGAAGAAAAGGCTGTTGTCAAGAAAACACTGATTAAACTTCTGGGAATGGAATTTTGATATGGCATCCACATTACACAAAACTATAATTAGGGTATAATAGTCTTATGACAGAAATGACTAAGAGGCAGTTAACTAAAGAGGAAAAAAGCATTATTTCTCAGGCGCTGTGGGATTTGAATCTTACGCCTGAAGAGTTTCTTGACATCATTGAGGGCAGGAGTGTTAAAAAATGGCCTGACAGGGCGTTTTGCGTTGCGAGACTGCTTGAGAGCGTGAACTGGTTTGATATTGTGAAGATTATTACGCCGCAAAAAATTTGCGCTCTTTGGGGTGACGCCAAGAAGTTTGTAAGAGTTAAATCTATAAGAGAAGGAATGGATTTTGCCTGCAGAGTATTACAATAAAATACTTTATCCGCTTCAGGATAAAGTAATCCCCGTCTTTAAAGATACCCCCTTTTATCTTACCGGAGGAACTACGCTTTCAAGGGGATATTACAATCACAGATATTCTGATGATTTGGATTATTTTGTCAATGACCATACTGATTTTCAGGGAATTGCGGAAAAACAAATTAAACAATTAGGCGATGTTTTTACAGAAATTAAGGTTGCGGTTAAGGATACAAATTTTTGCAGGATTTTTGTAGGCGAAGAAAAATTAAAAGTTGAGCTGATTAATGATGTGCCTTCGCATATCGGCGCATTGGTCAATCATCCGGTCCTAGGTCTTATAGATTCAAAGGAAAATATTCTTGCCAATAAAATAACTGCCGTATCTGACAGAACGCTTCCCAAAGATATTGTTGATGTTTTTTTTCTGTTAAATGACGGGTTAAGCATAAAAAAGGCTTTAACAGATGCAGGGAGCAAAGCCGCCGGCATATCGCCTCTGCTTATTGCAAAGATTTTCGCGGAGTTTGACTACAGCATCCTTGATACTGAGGTTAAATGGGTAGCCCCGGTTTCAAGCGAATCAATAAAGCATTTTCTAAATAAACTTTCGCTGGCTATTATTGAAGGGAAAATATAAGACCGGTTATTTTGAAGAGCGGAGTTTTTTCTTGGTCCATTCAATAAGCCCGCCTGCGGAGATTAATTCCTGCATAAATGGGGGAATGGGTTTTGAGGTGTACTGCTCGTTTTTTGTAATGTTTTTGATTATGCCTTTATCAGCGTCTATCTCAATGACATCGCCTTGTTTAATTTTATCAGACGCATCATCAGATTCAAATATCGGAAGCCCGATATTAAACGCGTTCCTGTAAAATATCCGCGCAAAGCTTTTTGCAACAACGGCCTGCAGGCCTAACGCCTTTATTGCTATGGGTGCATGCTCTCTTGATGAGCCGCAGCCGAAATTTGCCCCTCCGGTTATCATATCGCTGGGCTTTACCTTGTTCGGGAATTCCTTATCGGCATCCTCCATCACGTGCCTTGCAAGTTCTTTGGGGTCTGAGGTATTTAAATAACGCGCCGGTATTATGGCGTCTGTGTCGATGTTGTCCCCGAATTTCCAGACCCTGCCCTTTAAAATCATCTTACCTCCAAAAGATTAACCACAAGAAAATTTAACCACAGAGAATAATAAAATTTATCCGCAGATTTCGCAGAAAATACAAATTAAAAAAATACTTCTAAAAAAAATCTGTGTTAATCTGTGTAATCTGTGGCTAATTTCAGTTTTGTCTTTCTCTGTGCGCTCTGTGGTCTCATTTTATCCTACCTCCTCAGGAACGGCTATTCTTCCTTTTATCGCTGATGCGGCGGCAACCGCAGGGTTTGAAAGATAAACCTCGCTCTCAGGGTGTCCCATCCTGCCTACGAAATTCCTGTTTGTCGTTGCAATCGCCTTCTCGCCTTTTGCAAGGATTCCCATGTGACCGCCGAGGCAGGGCCCGCAGGTCGGCGTTGAAAATACCGCCTCTGCATTTACAAATATCTCAGCCAAGCCTTCTTTAACCGCCTGAAGATAAATCTTCTGCGTTGCAGGAATGACTATCATCCTCACATTCGGATTTACTTTTTTGCCTTTTATGACCTCTGCCGCCTCTCTCAAATCCTCAATCCTGCCGTTTGTGCAGGAGCCAACAACAACCTGATCTATCGTTACCTCAAAAAGCTCTGCCGCAGGCTTTGTATTTGAAGGAAGGTGCGGGCATGATACAGTAAGCGGTATCTTAGAACAGTCATACTCCTTCACTTCAGCATATTTTGCATTCTTATCAGAGGCGTAAATTTTATACTCCCTCTTTGCCCTGCCTTTTGCATACTGTTCAGTTATCTCATCAGGGACGATGATGCCGTTTTTGCCTCCGGCCTCTATTGCCATATTGCACATCGTAAGCCTTGCGTGGATGGGCATATTTTTTATTGTCTCGCCTTCAAATTCCATTGCCCTGTAAAGCGCGCCGTCAACGCCTATGTCGCCGATTGTATAAAGTATAAGGTCTTTTCCGCTGACCCATTTATTGAGTTTTCCGTAATATATGAACTTCATTGATTCAGGCACCTTAAACCAGCATTCACCGGTTGCCATGGCAGATGCAACATCTGTTGAACCAACGCCTGTGGCAAATGCGCCGAGCGCGCCGTATGTGCATGTATGGCTGTCTGCGCCTATGATTAAATCCCCGGGCACAACAAGCCCCTGCTCAGGCAAAAGCGCATGCTCAACGCCCATCCTGCCGACCTCAAAATAAAGCTTGAGGCCATATTCCCTTGAGAAGTCCCTGAGCATCTTGCACTGTTCAGCCGCCTTGATGTCCTTCTGAGGCGCAAAGTGATCCGGGATAAGCGCAACCCTGTCTTTATTAAATACGTCCTTGGCCCCTGTTTTTTTAAATTCGGTGATTGCTATGGGCGCAGTTATGTCATTGGCAAGGACCAGGTCCACCTTTGCGTTGATTAATTCACCTGGCAAAACCTCTTTTTTGCCTGCATGCACTGCAAGGATTTTTTCCGTAATTGTCAAAAGCCCCTCCTGAAAATAAGCGTAATGAAAATACTACAAGATACAGCTAATTTTAGTCAATTAGCAGATATGGATGCTTGAGAAATGCTTAGAAGCAACACATTTAAAGCCATGTTGCCTTGTTTTTTAATTGATTTAAAAAAAGCTTAACAGTTTGCAACATGGCATCTAATAATTGCCGGCAGGCAGGTTGCGTTTCTAAGAATTTAGAAGGCATCCATATCTGCATACAAATCACTACAATCTATTTGCAGATACCCTTGCCGGGCTCAATCTCCAAGCCCTGCGGCACAAGGCTCATTAAGGAAGTAACTTCCCCTGTCAGAAGCAATACGCCGAACCCGATTAAAAGCAATCCGCTTAAAATCATTATCGCTTTCATATATTTCTGTATGCCGCGGTAGTGGCTCAGAAATGTGTTTATTGCCATTGATGTTATGAAAAAAGGTATGGCAAGCCCTGCGGAATATATCAGCAATAATTTGAATCCGTAAAATGCTGAGCCTGTGGTGCCTGCAACCACAAGGATTGACGCAAGTATGGGGCCGATGCACGGAGTCCATCCGCTTGCAAAACTCAGGCCTATTACAAACGAACCTGCGGCGCCCCTCGGTTTGGACTTAAGATGCACCCTCTTATCCATTGACAGAAAACCAATCTTAAAAACCCCCATCACATAAAGCCCGAAGAAGATAATTATAAACCCGCCGACTGTTTTTATCACATCATAATAAAGGGCAAACACTCGGCCTAAGTATGATGAGAAGACGCCGAGCATGACAAATACAAAGGAAAATCCTGCAATAAATGAAAGGGAATTTATCGCAGTGAGTTTTCTTATGAGTTTTTTGTCGCCTGCCTTAAGATCTTCAAAGGAAATGCCCGTGATGTAAGATACATATGAGGGCAGAAGCGGAAGCACGCACGGTGAAAGAAATGAAAGCACCCCGCCTAAAAAAGCTCCAAGATAACAAATCTTAAACAATGCCTGCACACTCCTTTTTGCTCCCCTTGATTTTTTCAATGGCATGGGGAAGCGCCGGAAGAATTACCTCAAGGTTTTCTTTTGCGCCCTTTAAACTGCCGGGGAGATTAATTATAAGTGTCCGGCCGCGCACGCCTGCAACCACCCTTGAAATCATTGCACAGGGAGTTTTTTTCAAACTTTTAAAACGCATCGCCTCTGCAATGCCCGGTATCTCGCGCGTTATGACCTCAAGCGTTGCCTCAGGCGTCACATCCCTCGGCGAAAGCCCTGTGCCCCCGGTGGTAAGTATGAGGTCCGCTTTATTGCATAAAGAAATAAGCCTTTTCTTTATCAGCGCCTTTTCATCAGGCAGGATTTCATAACTTATAACCTTAGCCTTTATTTTTTTAACCATTACGGCAATTGCAGGCCCGCTCGTGTCCTTGCGCCTGCCCTTTGAGCCCTTATCGCTTAATGTCAAAACAGCAACGGTAATCATTTCGGGGATTGGGGATTGGAGATTGGGGATTTGTTTTTTCAGCTAATCCCTAACTCCTAATCCCTAATTACTATCTTATCTCCTTTTTTAATAATGCCGCCTTTTATTACTTTAGCAAAAATTCCTTCTTTAGGCATCACGCAGTCGCCTGCCTGATTGTAAATCTCGCAGCGCGTATGGCATACCTTGCCTATCTGGCTCACTTCAAGTTCTGAATTCTGACCGGCAAAAATCCTTGTGCCGATTGGAAGGCTCAGAAGGTCTATGCCTTCAGTCGTTATATTCTCTGCAAAATCACCGGGGCCCACTTTAAGCCCCATGGCCTGCATCTTTTTTATGCTTTCCATTGCCAGCAGGCTCACCTGCCTGTGCCATTTATCAGATGCGTGGCCGTCGTTTTCAATCCCGTAATTCTCTCTTAAAAAAGCCTCGTCAACAGGCTTTTTCCTTACGCCCTTTTTGTCGCTTATGTTTATTGAAACAATTTTAGCGCTCATACATTGTCATTATTTTATCACATGTACCAGTACGGTTGGTAATTATGGCATTTCTTTTTTGACATATTCAAAAAATCTTTCGCAGTCTTTTAAAACCTTTTCGGCTTCAGATCTATAAACCAATCTTTCTTCGTATTCAGCCATGTTTTTAATGCGGAGGATTCTAACGATTCTATTTGCATTTGTATTTATTCCTTCGTCATCCACTCTAATGGTTTTGAAAAGAGTTATGGCATCATTATGATTCTCTCCTGCATTACGCTTGCCTAAAAAATACACACACATAGCATCGCATCCTGCAATACAGGAATGAATAGCGTTAATAGTAGCTGCATTCCACTCTGAGTGATCAAAAGAAATTTTTGCTGCGTGGAGGCATTCCTCAGCGCGCTTAAGATAGTTCGTGTATAATGACTTTGCAACGTCCCTTGTTTTGAATTTAGGCGTCATGGTTTATCCTTTTTTTCGGAAAGATTTCCATTCCTCTGTTAATTTCAAAGATAATCTTCAAATTTTTCTTTTGTTTCATCTCCTGTTCCGTTAAGATATACGGAGCTAATCTATTCCCGTATGCCTCAAAACATGCATTTGATAAATTTTCTATTTTAGGCTCCAGTTTCTTTTTGCTTTGTTCATCTT
>JACRGX010000081.1 GCA_016212185.1 Nitrospirota bacterium | reverse complement strand
TCCAGCCATTACTTCTTACGATTTTCTAGAGCACTCTTATAATCCCACCTAATATATGGCATTTCGTCGGATTCCTTACGATCCCAAGTTTTCCGAAAATCATCCATGAATTCCCGAGGAATAAGGAATCGCGCCTCATAACAAGCATAACCCCTGTCATCCTTATTGTCATAAACCTCTATTCTTCCGGCGCAGAATCTTTTAGCCTTCTCATTCATAATCATTTCTTCAACTATACTGAAAAAATATCTCTTTTTCTTAGCCATGCTCTAAATTTCTGCGCATATTATGCACTATATCTATTTAGTATGATATCCGCCAGTTTTACGGCTTCCTCTGCGTTCAATTAAATTTCGCTCGATGAGAGTTTTTATCTGCCGTTCTATTGTTTTTATAGGCCTCCTGTTGAGGCGTGGGCTTAAATCTTTTGCTTTAATCCCTGGGCTTACTTTGATAGCCTCCAGCAGGGATTTTAATCCCTCACTTAATCCCTCACTTAATCCCTCACTTTTCTCCGTCCTCTTAGGACCAATCTCGGCTGCCATTTTCTTCGCTCTTGGGTTAATCTTAAGAGTTACCATAAAATATGTGCGGTCGTCATCCGTCTCAAAATAAGGCGGCGGGGATCCATTTGACTTCAGCGCTCGGCGAATCTTGGGAAATCCGGTACACCTTCCCTCTGTCAATTGAAGTTCTTTAAGGGCGTCTCCTAACCGGCTATTGCGATAACGACGCGGCGTAACGATCGGGTTGTTAATATTATCCTTGTTCAGCGGTGGCAAAGGCCCCGGGTAACTAATGATATAAATCTTGTCCGGATAAATCCGCACTTCAATAGGTTCACGTTCCTCATAACTGCGATGATATACCGCGTTTACCAAAGATTCCTCAATGGCTGCATATGGGTAATTAAAGAACCTGTCCGCTTCGGCCCGGCCTTCTACTTTATGGACAGACTCAACGATCACCAGATTCTTGATATATCTAAGTGCATCGCGCAACTGTTCGTGAACGGGCCCAGTAAATATCTTTTCTTCGAACTCATCGCCAACCTCATCCTTATATTTCACGACATCAATCGTTGTGCGTGGAAAAAACTTCTGTGGCTCAGGGCAAAAAAGCATAAGCCCGATATTTTTCGGTCTTAAGAATTCATCAGGCCCTTCGACTATATTCATCCTGCGATAGAGATCCTTAACCGGCATCTTTGGTATCTCTTTGGCGAGGTCGCTTTTTACGGCATCCAAATACTGTTCAATTCGCCGGATATCCAAATCTTTCAGAGTTGCCTTATGGTTAATACAGTCATCAAAAGGAATATCGTGGGCAAGTTTCATCAAGCTGCGCTCATCCGTAGCTGTCGCACGTCTTGTAGTATCGTTACGACGGATATAATACGAGTAGCGCGCACCCTTGCCTAAGGTCTCGGCTGCTTTATACGGCCGGTGCGCCCCTCCTGGAACCCAAATAATAACGATGTTCTTGCCTTTTACATTTGCCACATCAACTATCGGAAAATATTCTGGCCTGATTTTATGAGAAAGGCCTAAAAGTTCTTTTTGAATCTTTTTGATTTCGGAAGGTGACAGCCCTTTAGGGAAGAAGGCGGGCCCAATATTATTTTCCTCAACTCCGATTACAATATACCCGCCGCCCCAGTTGTTGACATCATTGGCGAAAGCGCACATTGTATGCAGGACGGTTTGCGGATTCCAGCCTTCTTTAAACTCCAACCGCTCAGTTTCAACCACTCGTCCGGAAAGCAATTCTTCAATATTAATAGGTAGCGCCATTTTCACCCCTCATGAATTTTCTACGCTTGCTTAAGCGTTTTTGCTAAAAACTTTTCAAGATGGTACTGCTGAATTTTATTCGGCCTGGTCTTGCCATTGAGCCACCGGCTAATCGTGGAGAAATTGACGCCGATATCATTAGCAAGCTCAACCTGTGTGATTCTGTTTTCAAGCCGATATAGTTCAAGTTGTTTTATTAAGTCGTCCATAACGGTTCTCCTTGTGCGAGTTTTCTTTTGCATACCTTGCATTGTATTGCAATGAACCTAATATGTCAATGAAAATCTTATTCAAATACATTACTGAAAAGCTCCAAAATGCGCCTTCCAAAAAAACCGACATTACATACCGACATCCAAGGGGGCAAATGTCGGTCTGTTTGCCCCTGTTTGACCCGATTTTGTGCTTAAAATAGACCTTTTTGACCCCTACCAGACCGACACCGACATCCAAAAAAAACGAACCTGAAATCACTCACAAGATGCGCCTCGCCCAACCCTCGGCCCAAGCCCCCCTTGGAGGGACCCATAAGCTGTGAGGTGTGAGGATTGTGAGGCTAATATTCTCACCTTTTACATAGGGGTATTTTGAGGACCATAAATACCTTTTCTCTTTCTCTTTTTAATAGCAAAATACACTCACAAACCTCACAAAATTCCCTAACCTCCTATAACCACAAGAGTTTTCCCTGTGAGGAAGCCTGTGAGTTTCTGTGAGGACGTTTAAGGATCAT
>JACRGX010000080.1 GCA_016212185.1 Nitrospirota bacterium | reverse complement strand
TAATACCCAAAAACAGGCCTATTTATTTTTTTAAAGGATTATGGCCAAAGCTTCCTGTATTCTAAAAGCCAGTATCTCTTGATTGCGCATATTCCTGTGCCTAAAGGCTTCTTTATTCCCGTGAAGAACGGTTTTTTTAAAATAATCAAATGCGCCGAATGGGGTAATAGACGGGGTAATGGATAGGGTAATATAGGGGGTGGGCAGGGTATATTGAACCGCTTGTTTTTACTGCAAATTCTGCCAGTCTTAACACCCCCGTTTAACCTCTGCTTTTTTATTCTTTCTTTATTTTTTCTTTAAAATACCCCTTGACAGATACAATTTATCCCTTATAATGATCATATAAGACAGGCTTACGCCTTTAGATTTGAAAATGTTATTTTTTCACCCCTGCAACCATTGAAATTCTTCAAAAATACTTCAAAAGTTGAACAGGGATTTTTTATGTCCACAATTCTTATCTTTTCCCCATATTTGCTTCTCATCCTGTCGCTTTTTTAATCTTTTAACCTCTCTCGGGGAAGAAATATAGCTCAGCTATGCCGATCTCAGAGAAAACTTCCCTCATATGACGGCGGAAATTCTCGCGCTATGTGCGGGCTTCCCCACGATTATCTTCTCAGGGACCGGAGTATTTGCAAAGAGGGTTCGAAGAAATTTGAGAGCGGCTTCCTTATCAGAAAAAGTCTCAATATGGGCATTCTTTTTTTGAATCGCCGATGCCTTCAAGCAGATAGTGAAACCAGTAGTTCTTATCTTTAGAAAATTCCTTGCCTCCTGCTCCGAATGCGGGCTTGAAGTTGAAGACTACAGTCTGTCCTTTACCATCAAGACCATTCAGTCTAGCCTTCTCACCAATGGTGTAATAGTTGGACTGCACATCAGTTTGCAGCTTCATGGGTGTAATGCCAAGGTAGAAATGCCCTACGCAAAAAGTGTGGTTTAAAGCAGTCTGTAGAGTAGTCCGGCTAGAACAGATGTAAAAGAATTGCTTTCCTTTTACCCTTGATTTTCCCAGTAATTATAAGTATCTTCATAATGGCTTTTTTACAAAAACGAAAAAATAATTGTGACATTAAAACCTATCTGTAAGCGTGAAAAGAAAATAAAAAAGAATGTTGTTAGCACATGTCTTGTATTGTTATGACACTGTAAAGCCAAAGGAGTATGAATATGCCCCATATATTGCCCGGATAGACTTCATAAAAGTTGAGATTATGTTTAAGCTGTTCAACTACTCATGCCCAAAATCAACAAGATAACGGACTGACTTGAAAGTTATCGGGAGGCTTCAGCAAATGATATGAGAACGGGGAGATACCCAAATAATCATATGGAACTGACTCCTTACCACGCCAAGTATTTTGCCCATGAACTGACGAGACGGTATTCGTCCGACAGCCTGCAAAAACTTGCTGCCTCTTTGTCTGACGCACAAGTTGATTTAAACCCCCATCAGGTAGAGGCTGCCTTATTTGCCTTCCGTTCTCCGCTTTCAAAAGGCGCTATTCTGGCAGATGAAGTCGGATTAGGCAAAACGATAGAAGCGGGTATTGTCATTTCACAAAAATGGGCGGAGCGCAAACGGAAAATCCTTATCATTGTCCCTTCCAGCCTTCGTAAACAGTGGAATCAGGAATTATTGGATAAATTTTTCCTGCCTTCAATTATTCTGGAAACAAAATCCTTTAATCAGAAAATCAAAAACGGCAACCTGAATCCGTTCAAGCAAAGTGACATTGTGATATGCTCCTATCACTTTGCAAAGGCAAAGGATGTCTATATCAAACAGATTGAGTGGGACATCATAGTCATTGACGAGGCGCACCATTTACGGAATGTTTATAAAAATACAAACAAAATCGCCAATGCTATTAAAGTTGCCGTAGCACACTCGCCAAAACTTCTGCTTACAGCAACACCCCTTCAAAATACTCTCATGGAGTTATATGGACTGGTAAGCATTATTGATGATTATACATTTGGAGATTTAACAAGTTTCAAGAGCCGGTTCGCCCGCCTGACCAATAATGATAACTTTGACGATTTAAAGGAGCGGTTAAAACCTATTTGCAAACGGACATTGAGGAGGCAAGTTCTTGAGTATGTGAAATACACAAACCGCATTCCCATAACACAGGAGTTTTATCCTACTGAGAATGAGCAGAGACTTTATGATATGGTGTCTGATTATTTACAGCAGCAAAGCCTTTATGCCTTGCCGGCAAGCCAAAGGCAATTGATGACCCTTATTCTGCGCAAACTGCTTGCATCATCCACCTATGCAATTTCAGGAACACTGGAGGCTCTTGGAAATAAACTTGATGCTATTGTCGAAAATCAGGAAGCCGTGCCGTTGCTTGAGGAAAAAATATCAGAGGACTTTGAAATTCTTGATGAAATAAAGGACGAATGGACAGAAGGAGACGAGGAAACAGAAGAAACAAAGACCTATACCCCTGAAGAAATAAAATCCATCAAGGAAGAAAGCAAGTCTCTGAAAGAATTTCACTCTCTCGCACAGTCAATAAAAAAGAACTCCAAAGGCGACGTTTTAATGACTGCATTGAAAGCCGGATTTGCTGAGGCTGAAAAAAGAGGCGGCGTCAGAAAGGCGGTAATCTTTACCGAATCAACCAGAACACAGAAATATCTTGAAAACATTTTAGAGAATACTGAATACAGCGGAAGGATTGCCCTGTTCAACGGCTCAAATACCGACCCTAAATCACAAGAAATTTACAAACACTGGATTGAAAAGCATCAAGGCACTGACAGGATTACCGGCTCCAAAAGCGCGGATATGCGCGCTGCTCTGGTTGAATATTTCAGGGATGAGGCAATCATAATGATCGCAACCGAGGCAGGGGCTGAAGGGATTAACTTGCAGTTCTGCTCATTGGTAGTGAATTATGACCTTCCTTGGAATCCGCAGCGCATTGAGCAGCGTATCGGCAGGTGCCACCGCTATGGGCAAAATCATGATGTTGTTGTGGTTAATTTTCTGAATAAGAAAAATGCAGCAGACCAAAGGGTCTATCAACTTCTCTCGGAGAAATTTAAACTCTTTGAAGGTGTCTTCGGCGCGAGCGATGAAATTCTGGGCAGCATTGAATCAGGCGTTGATTTTGAAAAACGCATTGCCCAAATTTATCAGCAGTGCAGAACACAGGAAGAAATACAGACTGCATTTGATGCCCTTCAGAAAGAGATGGAGCCGCAGATTGGTGAAACAATGAGTCTTACCAGACAACGGCTGCTTGAGAACTTTGACGAGGAAGTCCATGAAAAACTCAGAATCAATCTGCAGGAAAGCAGGGATTATCTCTCAAAATACGAAAACTGGCTTTGGCAGATTACGAAATATTATCTTGAACCGTATGCCGATTTTGCAGAAGACGGCTATTCCTTCATGCTGAAAAAGAACCCTTTCAGCAATGAAACAATACACCCTGGCCCGTATAGGATTGGGAAAAACATTGAAGATGCGAATATCTACAGGATAGGACATCCGTTGGCTCAACGTATCATTGAAAAGTGCAAGGCATTATCATTGGATAGTCAGGAGTTATCTTTCAATTATTCCGCGATGCCAAAGAAAATAAGCATATTAGAGCCTCTTATTGGGAAATCAGGGTGGCTGTCTGTAATAAACCTGACTATCAATTCATTTGAGACCGAAGACCAAATTCTACTATGCGGAATAAGCAATGGCGGCTTGGAACTGGACATAGAGCAATGCCAAAGGCTTTTTTCTTTGTCTGCGACTGTAAAGCCTTCTCAAACTGATAGTGAAAACAGTATAAAAGAGGCATTGAAGCAAATTGCCAATAAACAGCAGTCCAAAATTCTGCAAGTCAATGCTGAGCGCAATGCAGGTTTTTTTGATTCCGAGATGGAAAAACTTGACAAATGGGCAGAGGATGTCAAAAATAGCCTTGAGATTGAACTAAAGGAATTGGACAAGGAGATAAAAACCAGAAAGACAGAGGCAAAAAAGATGCTGAATCTTGAAGAAAAGGTAAAGGCGCAAAGGCAGATAAAGGAAATGGAGAAGAAACGAAATACCTTGAGAATGAATCTTTATCAGGCACAGGATGAAGTGGACGGCAGAAAAGAAAGTTTGATTAACGAGATAGAGGCGAGGCTGAAGCAGAAAGTAGAAAGCAAAGAGCTTTTTCTGGTAAAATGGAGCGTAATTTAAGGCAGAGGCAATGACAGACGCAGACAAAATAAATATTCTGATTAAAGAGGGCGAAGGGCTTACCGTTGAGTTTAAGGAACATTTTACCGCCCGGATTGATGAGGATATGGTTGCGTTTGCAAACACAAAAGGCGGGACAATCCTTCTCGGTGTCAGAGACGACCGCACAATAGCAGGGGAGAAACTAACCAATGACCTCAAAGCCCGCATCAATTCTATTGCAAGAAAC